>JANOJJ010000204.1:0-1598 GCA_031408155.1 Rubrivivax sp. | reverse complement strand
ATGCTCGACATCAGCGACTTCATGCAGACGGTCGACGGCAAGGGCGTGGTCAACGTGCTGACCGCCGACAAGCTGATGAATGCGCCGCGGCTGTACGCCACCTTCCTGCTCTGGATGCTGAGCGAGCTGTTCGAACTGTTGCCCGAGGTGGGTGACCTCGACAAACCAAAGCTGGTGTTCTTCTTCGACGAAGCGCACCTGCTGTTCAAGGACGCGCCGGGCGCGCTGGTCGAGCGCATCGAACTGGTCGTGCGCCTGGTGCGCAGCAAGGGCGTGGGCGTGTACTTCGTGACGCAGAACCCGCTCGACGTGCCCGACACCGTGCTGGCTCAGTTGGGCAACCGCGTGCAGCACGCGCTGCGCGCCTTCACGCCGCGCGACCAGAAGGCGGTCAAGAGTGCGGCCGAGACCATGCGCGCCAACCCCAAGATCGGCGACATGGCCAGCGCCATCACCGAACTGGCGGTCGGCGAGGCGCTGATCAGCTTGCTCGACGCCAAGGGCCGGCCGAGCGTGACCGAACGCGTGTTCGTGCTGCCGCCGCCGGGCAGCCAGATCGGGCCGATCACGCCCGAGCAACGCAAGGCGCTGATCCAGGGCTCGCTGGTGGCGGGCGCCTACGAGAAAACCGTGGACCGCGAGTCGGCCTACGAGAAGATCAAGGGCCGAGCGTCGGCATCGCCACCGGGCGCGCCGGCAGACCCTGGCGGCAACACCAGCGCAGCCACCCCGGCGCGCACGCCCTTCACCTTGCCCGGCCAGGCCCCGGCCGCTGAAAGTGGCGGCGGCATGATGGACATGGTCAAGGACATGATGCTGGGCAGCACCGGCCCGCGCGGCGGACGCAAGCCGGGTTTGATGGAGTCGGCGGCGCAGTCGGCCGTCAAGAGCATCGGCTCGGCGGTGGGCCGCGAGATCATCCGCGGCGTGCTCGGCTCGCTGCTCGGCGGCAGGCGGCGCTGAGGTGATGGTCAGCACATTGAAATGGATCGTCATCGGCTTGGTCGGCAGCGCGCTGGCGCTGCTGCTGGCCGCGCAGTTTGGTCTGCTGCGCGGGTCGCCGCCGCAAGACCTGGGCGTGCGCGACGGCAGGCTCAAGCGCCCTTCCAAGACACCCAACAGCGTCAGCAGCCAGTCCGACCTTTGGCCAGACCATCCGCAGCGCCACTCGGCGCGCATCGCCCCGCTGGCCCTGCGCGGCGACGGGGCGGCCACCATCGCGCGACTGAAGACGCTGTGCCAGGCGATGCCCGGTGCCGAGCTGGTCAGCAGTCGGCCCGACTACCTGCACGTGCAGTTCCAGACCCGACTGATGAAGTACACCGACGATGCCGAGTTCTGGTTCGACCCGGCCGCCGGCGTGGTGCAGGTGCGTTCGGCGTCGCGCCTGGGACGCAAGGACTTCGGCGTCAACCGGGCACGGGTCGAGGCGATCCGGGCGCAGTTGGCGAGCACCTGAAGGGCAACGACTGGCGACCAGCGCTGCTCGTTGGCCGCCCTGCGGCTGACTTCAGGTGCGCAGTCCGGAGCCTTGCCGCTGGCGCAGGGACGAGGCGGCGCAATTGCTGATCGAGCGCAGCGCCATGCAGCAATCCCTG
>JANOJJ010000058.1:0-9430 GCA_031408155.1 Rubrivivax sp. | reverse complement strand
GACCCTCGTTGCTCATACGGTCGGGCGGTGGAGGTACTGCCCGCGCGGCTTGCCGACGATGCGTCCCTGGTCATACACCGTCATGCCGCGCAGAAACGTCGTGTCGACCCGCGCCGACAGCTCCAGTCCTTCGAACGGGGTGTAGCCCTGGGTCGACGGCGAGTCCTTCGCGGCGATGGTCCAGCTGTGCGCCGGGTCGACCAGCGCGATGTCGGCGTCGTAGCCTTCGGCCAGGTCGCCCTTGTGGTTGAGGCCAAAGCGCTGCGCCGGGTTCCAGCTCGTCACGCGCGCCATGTGGTTGAGGCCCATGCCACGCTTCATGCCTTCGCTGACGAGCGCCGGCAGCAGGTACTCGGTGCCGCCGAAGCCGCTCTTGGCCATCCAGATGTTGCCGAAATAGCGCGCCGGGATCTTGCTCTCGTGGCGGCAGCAGGCATGGTCGCTGACCACCCAGTCGAGCTCACCGGCGAGCAGCGAGCGCCACAGGTACTCGACGTCCTCGCGCGGGCGGATCGGCGGGTTGACCTTGGCCAGTTCGGCCGCCTTGGCGTTCACGTCGAGCATCAGGTGGCCGATCGTCACCTCGCGCCGGAAGTCGATCTGCGGGAAGACCTCGGCCATCATCAGCGCCGCCTGCACCGCCTTGCGCGAGCTCAGGTGCAGCAAGTTGATGGTGGGCAGCGCCGCTTCGTTGGCCAGATACGCCGCGATGAACACCGCCAGCCCCTCGGAATGCGGCGGGCGCGACGCGTGGTAGGCCTGCAGCCCCTTGAGTGACTTGTCCTTTTCGACGATCTTGGTCCAGGCCGTCATCACCTCGGCGGTCTCGCAGTGCAGCGACAGCGAGATCTGGCTGGCGCGTTCGGGCCTGTGCTCGCGCGCGGCCTGGATGCCGCGCATGACGAACTCGAAGTGCCCGACGTCGTAGCGCTCGTCGTCGCCGATCATCAGGAAGTCGCGCTGCGTGTTGCTGGCGCCGTGCAGGCCGTGCGAGCCATAGAACATGAAGATCTTGAAGCTCGACACACCGTGTTTGTCGATCAGCAGCGGGATCTCGTCGATGTGCTGGCCGTTCATCGGCGCGAGGTGAAAACCGTAGTCGACGTGGAACCGGTTCTTCGCCCGCTTGAGCACCTCGGGGAAGAATTTCTTGTACGGCCCGCCCTTGTTCAGGTAGTACTGGCCGGTGCGGAAGTAGTTCAGGCTCGAGGTCACGCCGCCCATCGCGGCGGCCCGGCTCTCGCTGACCGCGTCTTCTTCCAGCGGTGAATAGATGCCGGCGTGCATGTGCGCGTCGACCACGCCCGGAAACGCCAGCCGGCCGCGGCCGTCGTGCACCTCGCGTGCGCTGCTGGCGTCGATATTCGGCGCGACGCAGGCCACGCGGCCGTCGCGCACCGCGATGTCAGCGCCGTGCACCGCGTTGCCATGCGGCCGCACGACACGGACATTCCTGATCAGCAGGTCGTAGGCAGGGTTGGTGCTCATGGTCGCTCAGCCAGTCGTTGCTTGAGTTGTGCCAGCAGGCCCCCGGCGGCTGCCATGTCGAGCAGGAAGTCGGGGATCGGCAGGCAGGGCAGGGCGCAGCCATCGGCGCGCAGCACGCGGGCCGCGCGAAGCTCGACCGTGATGGCTTCACCGTCGGCGATCTCGGTCGCGCGCGGGCAGGTCAGCAGCAACAGGCCGACGTTGAAGGCATTGCGGAAGAACAGGCCGCCGAACGATGGCGCGACGACCGCCACCACGCCCAGGTGCACCAGCACGCTGGCGGCCTGCTCGCGCGACGAGCCGATGCCGAAGTCGGCCCCGGCCACGATCACGTCGCCACGATCACGTCGCCACGGCGCACCTGGGCGGCAAAGTCGGGCCGTACCGTCTCCAGGCAATGGCGGGCGATCACGTCCAGCCCATGCTTCATGGCCTGGCCGGGGGCGAGCTGGTCGGTGTCGACCTCGGAGGGCAGCCTCCAGGCTCTCATGACAAGACTTCCCGTGCGTCGGCGATGCGGCCACGCAAGGCCGATGCAGCCACCGTGTAGGGCGAACCGAGGTAGACCTGCGCCGTGGCCGCGCCCATGCGGCCCCTGAAGTTGCGCGCGGTCGACGAGATCACGGTCGCGCCTTCGGCGATGCGCCCGCCATAGCCGGCGCAGGCGCCGCAGGACGTCGGCAGGATGGTCGCGCCGGCATCGCGCAGGTGGCGCATCACGCCTTCGCGCTCGGCCGCCTGCTGGTCCTGCAGGCTGGCCGGCGCGACCAGCAACTGCACGCCGGGCGCGATGCGATTGCCCGCCAGCACGCGCGCAGCGGCACGCAGGTCTTCGAGCTTGGCGCCGGTGCAGGCGCCGATGTAGGCCACGTCGATGCGGATCGGGTCGAGGTCGTCTACCGGGCGCACATGCGCCGGGCTGTGCGGCAGCGCCACCTGCGGCGCCAGCGACGAGGCGTCGAAGTGGTGCCAGCAGCCCGGCGCCCCTTCGTCGCTGTGCCAGCGCACGAGGCCGAGCTCGTCGATGTCGGCACCGGTCTGTTCGAGCCAGCGGCGCGTGGTCTGGTCGGGCGCCACCAGGCCGGCCTGCGCGCCGAGCTCGGCGCTCATGTTGGCCAGCGTCATGCGCTCGTCCATGCCCAGCGCTGCCACCGCCTCGCCGCAGTACTCCAGCGCCTGGTAGTGCCCGCCGTTGATGCCGAAGCGGCCGATCATCGACAGCATCATGTCCTTGGCGCTGACACCCGCCGTCAGGCGGCCGCTCCAGCGCATGAAGATCGTCTTCGGCACCTGCAGCCAGATCTGGCCGCTGACCACCACGCCCAGCATCTCGGTGGCGCCGATGCCGAACATGTAGGCGCCGAAAGCGCCGCCGGTGGGCGAATGCGAGTCAGCGCCGACGCAGAACATGCCGGGCCGGATATGCCCGTGCTGCGGCACCACCAGGTGGCAGATGCCCAGGCTGTCGTAGACGTGCGGCAGACGCTGTTCGGTCGCCCAGTCGCGCGCCAGCCGCACGATGCGGCGCGACTCGTGATCGGCCTCGGGCACGTAGTGGTCGATCACGAGCACGACCTTGTCCTTGTCGCGGATGGTCGCGCCCAGCTCTTCCAACATCGGCTTCAATCGACGCGGCCCGCTGGAGTCGTGGAACATCGCCAGGTCGACCTCGCAGGTGACGATCTCGCCCGGCGTCACCTGGGTGCGGCCGGCGGCACGTGCAATCAGCTTCTGGGCCAGGCTGGCGGGGGGGTTCACGGCTGCACCCGCGCGCGGCCCGCTGCCGCCAAGATCGGCTGCGCGTACCGGCCAGCAGGTCGGCGCTGGCCGCCAAGTTGCGGCGCCATCATGCCGAGGGGGACGGTGCGTCGTTGCATGGGGTGCCTCCTACAGGCCGAGGTAAGCCCGCTTCAGGTCGGCGCTGGCCAGCAGATCGGCCGGCCGGCCGCTGAAGCGGATGCTGCCGTTTTCGAGCACGTAGGCGCGGTCGGCGATCTCCAGCGACAGGCCCACGTTCTGCTCGACCAGCAACACCGACAGACCTTCGCGCTGCAGCCGGCCGATCAGCGTGAACAGCTCGTCCACCAGCAGCGGCGACAGGCCGAGCGAGGGTTCGTCGAGGATCAACAGCCGCGGCTCGGCCATCAGGCCGCGGCCGATGGCCAGCATCTGCTGTTCGCCGCCGCTCATCGTGCCGGCCCGCTGGGTGATGCGTTCGTGCAGGCGCGGGAAGATGTCGAACACCCTGCCGAGGTTGCTCGCGCGGCGCTCGCGGGCGCGCGTGTAGGAGCCGAGTTCGAGGTTCTCCAGCGCCGTCAGGTTGGGGAAGATGCGCCGGCCTTCGGGCACCTGGATCAGCCCGGCCAGCACGATCTGGCGGGAATGCCGGTGCGTCAGGTCCCGGCCGTCGAACAGCACCTGGCCCGCGCTCGCGCGCAGCAGGCCGCAGACGGTGTTGTTGAGCGTCGACTTGCCCGCGCCGTTGCTGCCCAGCAGCGCGACGATCTCGCCGGCGTCGACGTGCAGGTCGACGCCGCGCAAGACCTCGACGCGGCCGTAGCCGGACTGCAGGCGCCGGATGTCGAGCAAGGCGGTCATCGCCCGAGCGCCTGCAGACGTGCCGCGGCGCCAGGGCCGAGGTAGGCCTCGATCACGTGCGGGTCGGAGGTCACCTGGCCCGGCGTGCCGGCCGCGATCAACTGCCCCTGCGCCAGCACCCAGACCTGTTCGGCCAGGTTCATCACCGCCTGCATGACGTGCTCGATCATGAGGACGGTCACGCCGCTGGCAGCGACGCCGCGCAGCACTGGAATCATGGCGCCGATCTCCTGCGGGTTGAGGCCGGCCAGCACCTCATCGAGCAACAGCAGCTTCGGTCTTGTGGCCAGCGCACGCGCCAGTTCGAGCCGCTTGCAGCCGGCGACGGTCAGGTCGGCCGCGGGTTGGTCGAGCTGCGAGTGCAGACCCACACGGTCAGCCACGACCTCGGCGGCGGCCAACGCGGCCGCTCGTCCGGGCAGGTGCAGGTGCGCGCCGACGGCGATGTTCTGGCGCACCGTCTGCTGGGCAAAAGGCTGCACGATCTGGAAGGTGCGCGTCATGCCGGCGCGCGCGTTGAGGTGCGGCGCGCGGCCGGTGATGTCGGCGCCGTCGAAGTGGACCCGGCCGCTGTCGGGGCGCAGGAAACCCGACACCAGCGCGAACAGGGTGGTCTTGCCGGCGCCGTTGGGGCCGATCAGCGCGCTCAAGCAGCCGCTGCGCACCTCGAGACTCACGTCCTGCACCGCGCGCAGGCCGCCGAAGGCGATCGAGACTGCTCGCACCGACAGCAGCGCGTCAGTCATTGCGCCCCCACCACGCCTGGCGCACCGAGCGGCCGAGGCCCGACAGCCCGCGCGGCAGGAACATCACGATCAGCACCAGCAGCGCACCGTAAATGACCATGTTGAGCCCGGGCAGCTGGCCGAACAGGTTGCGCGTGAAGTCAGCCAGCGCGTGCAGCACCAGCGCGCCGAGCAACGGACCCCACAGCGTGCCCATGCCGCCGACGATGGCGCCGACCAACGCCTCGACGCTGACATGCGCACCGAAGGCGATGCCGGGGTCGATGTACTGGAACACCTGCAGGTAGAACGCACCGGCCGCGCCCATGAAGGCGGCCGACAACGTGATCGCAATCAGCTTGATGCGCAAGGGGTCGACGCCGACGGCGCGCGCGCTGTCCTCGTTGTCGCGCACGGCCTGCAGCCAGGCGCCCAGACGCGAATGGCGCAGCCACGCGGTGACGAGCAGCGCCGCAACCACGAAGCCCAGCATCAACGCGACATAGCCCTTGCGTGAGTCGAACTGCAGGTTGGCCGGCGACGGCTTCAGCGGCAGCATCAGGCCGACCCCGCCGCCGGTGAAATCGACCGACAGCGCCAGGATGCGAAAGACCTCGGCAAAGGCCAGCGTGACGAGCGCGAAGGTCGAGCCCTTCAGGCCGTAGCGAAAACTCAGGGCGCCGACGAACCCGCCAACGGCGGCGGCTGCGATCACCGCCAGCACCAGCGCCAGCCACGGGTTGACCCCATGCGCGACCTGCGCGACGCCCTGCGCATAGGCGCCGGTGCCGAAGAAGAGTGCGTGGCCGAACGAGAACTGCCCGCCGTAGCCGCCCAGGATGTTCCAGGCCTGCGCCAGCAGCGCAGCGTAAAGCGCCATCATCACGAAGGTCAGCCAGACGCCGGAGGACAGCGCCAGCGTGAGGGCGATGACGCCGGCGGTGAAGGCCGCGATCGCCACCACGTCGCGCGTCATGCGCGGACTCCGAACAGCCCCTGCGGCCTGAACAGCAAGACGCCGATGAAGATCACGAAGATGCCGATCTGGCCCAACGATTCACCGAGAAAGAGCCCGCACAGCGACTCGACGACACCGATCAGCAGGCCGCCGGCCAGCGCGCCGGCAAAACTGCCCATGCCGCCGAGCACGACGATGGTGAACGCGACCAGCACGAAGCCCGAGCCGACCTGCGGGTTGACGTAGTACGCCGGCAGCAAAAAGCACGCCGCCGCCCCCAGGCAGGCCAGGCCGATGCCGAAGCTCATGGCATAGACATGGTCGACGTCGATGCCCATCAGGCGGGCGCCCTGTTTTTCGTGCGCCACCGCGCGGATCGCGCGCCCGAGGTCGGTCCGGTTGACGATCAGCAGCAGCAGCGCCGACGCCACCAGCGCACCGCCGAAGGCCACCAGCTTGGGCAGCGCGATGAAGGCCGGACCGATCTGCACCGTGCTCAGCGTGTAGGCCGTCTCGATGCTGCGGGTGTCGCTCTTGAAGGCCATCAGCGCCAGGTTCTCTAGCACGATCGACAGGCCCAGCGTGACGAGCAGGATGTTCTCGTCCTTGCCATGGCTGGCACGGTTGATGATGCCGCGCTGCAGCGCATAGCCGAACGCGAACATGCCCGGCACCACGATCGGCAGCGCCAGGTAAGGGTCGATGCCGAGCTGCGCCTTGAGCAGGTAGACCGCATACAGCGCCACCATCAGCGCCGCGCCATGCGCGAAGTTGATGATGTGCAGCACGCCGTAGATCAGCGTCAGGCCGAGCGCGATCAGCGCGTACACCGCGCCCGTCGTCAAGCCGCCCAGGATGGACGGGAAGAGGATGCCGAACTCGAGCATCGGCAGGCGCAGCCGATTCAGGCCTTCAACGGAAAGACCGGCTCGGCTTCACGGTAGTCGCGCGGCACGATGACGCGGATGTCGCCCTTGAGCACCTGCGTCATCAGCGGCTGCGCGCCGATGTTCTGGCCGTCGACGAACCGGGTCGGGCCATAGGGCATGAAGTGGTCGCTGAAGCTGCTGCCGGCCAGCGCAGCGGTGATCGCGGCGCGGTCGGCACCTCGGTTGTCAAGTCCGGCCCGTTCGATCGCATCGGCCAGCAGCCGCACCGCGGTGTAGGTGTTGAAGATCTCGTAGGTGAAGAACAGGCCCTTGGCCTCGACCCTTTTGCGCAGCTCGGCGGCGCGCCTGTCCTTCGGGTTGAACCAGTGGTTGCAGTCGATGATGCCGTTCGCGGCGTCGGGAAACTCCTGCAGGAACTTGTAGCTCGACGCCGCGCCGCCCAACACCGAATAGATGGCCTTGGGCACCACCTTCTGCTGCTGCATGGTGCGCACCAGCAGCGCATATTCGTTGTAATAGTTGGCCGGGATCACGATGTCGGGGTTGACCGACTTCATGCGCAGCACGATGTTGTTGAAGTCGCGCGTCGGGTTGGCGTGCTTGACGACCTCCTTGACCTCGAAGCCGAAGCCCGGCAGCTCGCGCGCCAGCAGGTTGGCGGTGCCGCTGCCGAACAGGCTCTCCTCGTGGATGATCATCACGCTGCGCGCGGGCTTGCCGGCCACCGTGTTGAGCACGTGCAGGTTGGCCACCGCCACCTGCGCGCAGACTGCGTAGCCGGGGCCGAAGCGGAAGGTGTTCTTCAACCCGCGGTTGACGATCTGGTCGGCGACGCCGATATCCACCACATGCGGCAGGTTGTACTTGGCGGCGGCCTGCGTGGTGGCCAGGCAGATCGCCGAGGCGTAGGCGCCGACGATCGCCGAGCAGCCGGCCTCGTTCATCTTCTCGACCTCGGACGTGCCGGCCTGCGGCGAGCTCTGCGCGTCACCCAGCAGGACCTCGAGCCGGGCGCCGCCGATCGACTTGATGCCGGTCTTGTTGATGTCCTCGATGGCCATCAGCGCGCCCTCGCGGCACTGCTGGCCCGAGAACGCCAGCGCCCCCGTCACCGGGTGCAGGATGCCGACCTTGACCGCCTTCGGCTGCGCCCCGCCGACGAGCGGAAAGGCCAGCACGCCGGCGCTGGCGGCCGAGCGACGGATGAAGCTGCGACGTGTGCTCATGGGACGGGTCTTTCGTGTGCCTTGCGGGCTTGGGTGGTCAAAGGGTCAATGGAACTGCGCGGGCAGTTCGGTGCTGACCCACAATTTGGCGTCGATGCCGCCGATTCGCGACAACTGCATCTCGTATTGGTAGCGGTCGGGTCGGTACAGGCCCTGCAGCCATTGCACCGGGCGATCGTCGGCGTCGCGGATCAGGCGCTCGACCGCCAGCAGCGGTGAGCCGACCGCCACCTCGAGCAGCGGCGCCACGCCGGCATCGGCGAGCCGGGCCGAGATCGTCTGCAGTGCGCGGCCGATCACCACGCCGGATTCCTCGAGCAGCAACAGGATCGGCTTGCGCGCTAGCTCGCGGCGGCCGAAGTGAGCCAGTTCGGCCGGCACGTGGGTCACGATGTGCGACAGCGGCCCGACCCGGTTGGAGCGCACGCGCAGTGCCTTCTGCACCCGGTGGCCAGGGCTCAACTCGAGCCGTCGCGCCACCAGCTCGCTGGCCGGCAGCAATCGGCAGTCGATCACCTTGACCGAGCTGCGCAGGCCCATGCTGACGATGCTCTGCAGCAGGCCCGTCAGCGGGCCGCGCGCCGACGCGGCGCAGGCCGCTGCCGGTGCAGCCACCACGGCGGTGCCGCGACCCGGCGCGCGCGTGATCAACCCTTCGGCGGCCAGCCGGGCCAGCGCACGCCGCACGGTGACGCGGGCGACGCCGAATTCGCGCGTCAGCGCCAGCTCGCCGGGCAGGGCGCTGCCGTAGCGGCCGTCCTCGACATGCTGGCGCAGCACCAGGTAGACCTGGTGGTGCTTGGGCAGCGGCAGCCGCTCGGACATCGCGGCGCATGCTGCGGCGCTTCGTTTGTCCTGTCAACAGGACAAATGGGCCGAGCGCGCCCGCGAGCCCCCGACCGGACTGCACCGGGCTGCGGGCGGCGGGGATTCCTTGATCTATGCTAAATCCGACCCCGCCGGCGGCGTTAGACTGCCGGCCTCAGATCGATGCTGGCGCGACGTTGTCCGGTCGTGTCGACTCAAGGAGACAACGGTAGTGCAGCCAAGTAACGTGGCCGACCCGGCCTACTTCCACAAGGTCGTGGACTGCCAATGGGCGTGCCCCGCGCATACCCCCGTTCCTGAATACATCCGGCTGATCGCGCAAGGGCGTTTCGATGACGCCTACATGGTCAACTGGGCCAGCAACGTCTTCCCCGGCATCCTCGGTCGGACCTGCGACCGGCCCTGCGAGCCGGCCTGCCGGCGCGGGCGGGTCGAGCAAGCGAACCTGGCCAAGCCCGAGCCGGTCGCGATCTGCCGCTTGAAGCGTGTGGCCGCCGACTTCAAGGGCGGCGAGGTGCGCGCGATGATTCCGCGGCCGCTGCCCAGGACCGGCAAACGCGTGGCCTGCATCGGCGCTGGCCCGGCCTCGCTGACGGTGGCGCGTGACCTGACCCTGCAAGGCGTGCAAGTCACGCTGTTCGAAGGTGAGCGCAAGGCGGGCGGCTTCATGTGGAGCCAGATCCCGCGCTTTCGCCTGCCCGAGAGCGTGATCGACGA
>JANOJJ010000052.1:0-3790 GCA_031408155.1 Rubrivivax sp. | reverse complement strand
ACGACGCCGGCAGCACACTCAAGACCGCCGACGCCGCAGTGCTGGCGGCGCGCGCGCAACTGCGCGAGGCCCAGCTCAGCCTGGGCTACACCGACATCACGGCGCCGATTGCCGGCGTGGCGCAACGCGCGCAGCGCAGCGTCGGCAGCCTGGTCAACCCGGCTGCCGACAGCGGCTTGCTGACCACGCTGGTGCAGGTCGACCCGATCCGCGTGCGCTTTGCGCTCAGCGAGAGCGAGGCGGCGCAGCTGCGCCAGGGCAAGGGCCGGCAACTGCGGCTGATCGGCCCCGACGGCCAGCCGGCCAAGGAGCTGGGCCGGCTCGACTTCAGCGGCTCGGTGGTCGACCGTAGCCTGGGCACGGTACAGATGCGCGCCGAGCTGCCCAACCCGGGGCGGACCTGGCTGCCCGGACAGTTCGTGCGCGCGCAGCTGATCACCGGCGAGCAGGATGGCTTTCTGCTGCCGCAGGCCGCGGTGATGAGCGGCGACCAGGGCCGCTTCGTCTGGATCATGGGCGCCGACGGCAAGGCCCAGCAGCGCCCAGTGCAGGCCGGGCCCTGGCAGGGCCAGAACTGGGTCATCCGCTCGGGCCTGGCGGCGGGCGATCGAGTGATCACCGACAACCTGATCAAGCTGCGGCCGGGCGCGCCGGTGCAGCCGGCGCCGCCCCCGGGCGACAGACCCGCCGCGGCCCCGCCTGCAGCATCGGCCGCCTCGGGCGCGTCGACGCCGGCATCGGCCAGGTAAGCGGGGCCGCACCGCTCATGTCCCGCTTCTTCATCGAACGTCCGGTCTTCGCCAGCGTGCTGGCGATCATCCTGGTCATCGCCGGCCTGGTCTCTGCGCGCTTCCTGCCGGTGGCGCAGTACCCCGAGATCGCGCCGCCCACCGTCACCATCACCGCCACCTATCCCGGCGCCTCGGCCGAGACGCTGGCGCGCACCGTGGCCGCGCCGCTGGAAGAGCAGCTGTCCGGGGTGGAGAACCTGCTGTACTTCAACTCCAGCTCGTCGTCCAACGGCCAGACCTCGATCACCGCCACCTTCGAGGTCGGCACCGACATCGACAAGGCCACCTTCAACGTCAACAACCGCGTCCAGCTGGCTACGCCGCGCCTGCCCGACGAGGTGCGGCGCAACGGCGTACAGGTTGCCAAGCGCTCGACCAACTTCCTGCTCGTGGTGGCGCTGAACTCGCCCGACAACTCGCGCGACACGCTGTTCCTGTCCAACTACGCGACGCAGAACGTGGTCGACGAGCTCAAGCGTGTGCCGGGCGCGGCCGACGTCTTCATCTTCGGCGCGCGCGACTATTCGATGCGCCTGTGGCTCAAGCCCGACCGCATGGCTGCGCTGGGTGTCACCAGCGCCGACATCGCTGCCGCGGTGAGCACGCAGAACGCGCAGTTCGCGGCAGGCAAGATCGGTGCCCCGCCCTCGTTGCCGGGCCAGCAGCTCGAGCTGACCGTCACTGCGCAGGGACGGCTGGTCGATGCCGAGCAGTTCGGCGACATCGTGCTGCGTTCGGCCGGTCCGGCCGGCGTGCTGCGGCTGAAGGACGTGGCACGGGTCGAGCTGGGCGCGCAGAGCTACGACCAGACCAACAGCGTCAACGGCCAGCCGGCGATCGCGCTGGCGGTGCTGCTGGCCTCGGGCGCCAACGCGCTCGACGTCGCCGGCGCCGTCAAGGACCGCATGACCACGCTGAAGACCGAGCGCTTCCCCAGCGGCGTCGACTACCTGATCCCCTACGACACCACGATCTTCGTCTCGGCCTCGATCAAGGAGGTGCTGACCACCATCATCGAAGCGGCGCTGATCGTGCTGGTGGTGGTGTTCGTCTTCCTGCAGACCTGGCGTGCCACGCTGATCCCGATGCTGGCGGTGCCGGTGTCGCTGATCGGCACCTTTGCCGGCCTGTACGTGTTCGGCTTCTCGATCAACACGCTGACCTTGTTCGCGATGGTGCTGGCGATCGGCATCGTGGTCGACGACGCGATCGTGGTGCTGGAGAACGTCGAACGCCTGATACGCGAAGAAGGCCTGTCGCCGATGGCGGCGTCGATCGAGGCCATGCGCGAGGTGCAGGGCGCGGTGATCGGCATCGTGCTGGTGCTGGCCGCGGTGTTCATCCCGGTGGCCTTTCTGGGCGGCATCGCCGGGCAGCTGTACCGGCAGTTCGCGGTCACGGTGACAGTGGCGGTGGTGCTGTCGGGCGTGGTCGCACTGACACTCACGCCGGCGCTGTGTGCGGTGCTGCTGAAGAAGGAGCACAGCGCATTGGGCGAGCGCCTGTTCAAGCCTTTCAATGCCGGCTTCGGCTGGGTGACGCGGCGCTTCATGGGCGCGGTGCATCTGGCGCTGGCTCACCGGGGGCTGGCGCT
This sequence comes from Rubrivivax sp., assembly GCA_031408155.1. Classification (GTDB taxonomy): domain Bacteria; phylum Pseudomonadota; class Gammaproteobacteria; order Burkholderiales; family Burkholderiaceae_C; genus Rubrivivax. The sequence continues at coordinate 1,405 of JANOJJ010000052.1, read as the reverse complement.
GCTGTTGTTCGCCGGCATGATCGTCGCTGTGGCCTGGCTGCTGACCAAGGTGCCCGGCAGCTTCGTGCCGCCGGAAGACCAGGGTTTCATCATCGCCGCAGCGCAGCTGCCCGACGGCGCCACACTGGAGCGCACCGGCGCCACCACCGAGCGGCTGCGCCTGATGCTCAAGGACAACAAGGCGGTTTCCAACATCTTCGTCGTCAACGGCTTCGACCTCATCGGCGGCGGCAGCAAGAGCAGCGCGGCGACGATCTTCATTCCGATGGTGCCCTGGGAGCAGCGCCAGCAGACGGCGATGCAGCTTGCCGCAACGGTCAGCGGGATGGGCTTCATGGCCCTGCCCGACGGCGTCGCGTTTGCCTTCAACCCGCCGCCAATCCAGGGCCTGGGCCTGGCCGGCGGCTACGAGCTGTATGTGCAGGGTCGCGCCGACGCCGACCCGCAGCGGCTGGCCCAGGTCACGCAGGCCTTCATGGGCGCGCTGGCGGCGCGGCCCGAGCTGGCGCCGCCGACCACCTTCTTCCGCCCCACGGTGCCGCAGCTTCGTGTGCTGGTCGACCGCGAGAAGGCGCTGGCGCTCGGCGTGCCGGTGGCCGAGGTGTTTGCCGCACTGCAGGCGCAGATGGGCTCGCTCTACGTCAACGACTTCAACAAGGCCGGCCGCACCTACCGCGTGACGATGCAGGCCGACGCCGCCTACCGCTCGCGGCCCGAAGACCTGGGGCGCATCTACGTGCGCTCGGCCAGCAGCGGCCAGATGATCCCGCTGAAGGCGCTGATCACGGTCAGCGATGTCATCGGCGCCGAGCAGATCGAGCGCTACAACAGCTACATCGCGGCCAAGGTGTTCGGCAGCGCCAAGCCCGGGTACAGCTCGGGTGACGCGATCCGCGTCGTCGAGCAGGTGGCGCGCGAGTCGCTGCCGCCGGGCTACTCGATCGAGTGGACGGCCCAGGCCTACCAGGAGAAGCGCACCGGCAACGCGTCGATCTTCGCTTTCGGCTTTGCGCTGATGATGGTCTACCTGATCCTGGCTGCGCTGTACGAGCGCTGGGGCGTGCCGCTGGCGGTGCTGCTGGCGGTGCCCTTTGCGCTGCTGGGTGCGCTGGGCTTCGTCTTCCTGCGCGGGATGGAGAACGACATCTATTTCCAGATCGGGCTGATCGTGCTGATCGGCCTGGCAGCGAAGAACGCGATCCTGATCGCCGAGTTCGCGATGCAGGGCATGGAGGCCGGGCTGAGCGCGATCGACGCCGCGGCCGGCGCCGCGCGGCTGCGCTTCCGGCCGATCATGATGACCTCGCTGGCCTTCGTCTTCGGTGTCGTGCCGCTGGTGCTGGCCACCGGCGCCGGCGCCGCGGCACGCAAGAGCATGGGCAGCGGCGTGTTCGGCGGCATGATC
>JANOJJ010000030.1:0-2057 GCA_031408155.1 Rubrivivax sp. | reverse complement strand
GCGCCGGCGCAGCGGGCAACAGCCGCACCAGGGCCGGCAGCAGGCCGTCGCGCGTGCGCTGCAACAGCAGCAGCATCAGGACGCCGAAAACGATGGTCTCGTAGTTGCCGCTGGCGCCGATCAGCGCCGGCAGGATGTCCTTCAACCACTCTTTGAGCACGGTCAGCAGCGCAGCACCGATGAGCGCCCCCCAGACCTGGCTGGCGCCGCCGATGACGGCCATGAACAGGTAGTCGATGCCGGCATTGACGCCGAACGCATGCGGGCTCACGAAGCGCAGGAAGTGCGCATGCAGCCAGCCCGACAAGCCGGCCAGCAGCGCCGCGTAAACGAAGACCAGCAGGCGCAGCCGGGCGGTGTCGACGCCGCAGCTTTCGGCCATCGCGGCGCGAAAGCGCAGCGCGCGGATGGCGCGTCCGGGGCGCGAATCGAGCAGGTTGTGCGCCGCCAGCAGGGCCGCCGCCGTCAGCAGCCAGATCAGCAGGTAGGACTTGCGGCCGCTGTCCAGCGCCCAGCCGAACAGGCTGATCGGCGGCACGTTGTCGATGCCGCTGTACTGGCCGAGCGCGGGCAGGTTGCCGAACAGGTAGTAGATCGCGATGCCCCAGGCAATGGTGGCAATCGACAGGTAGTGGCCCGACAGGCGCAAGGTGACCACGCCGAGCAGCAGCGCGCTGGCTGCTGTCAGCAGCAGGCTGGCCAGCAGCGCAGCCCAGGGCGACCAGCCGGCCAGCGTGCACAGCCCGGCGGTGGTGTAGGCCGCCACGCCGACAAAGGCCTGCTGCCCGAACGAGACGATGCCGGCCACGCCCGTCATCAGCACCAGCCCGAGCGTGACCAGCGTGGCCAGGCCGATGTAGTCGAGCAAGGTGACGTAGAACTCGGGCAGCACCAGCGGCGCCAGCACGAGGGCAACGACGAAGGCCGGCAGCGTCCAGCCAGCACGGGTCATTCCTCTTCATCCTCGACCGGCGGGTGCCTGGACATCAGCGAACGCCACAGCAGCACCGGGATCAGGAAGGTGAAGACGATGGTCTCTTTGAGCGCGCTGGCCCAGAACGACGAGAACGACTCCAGCATGCCCACGCCCAGCGCCCCCAGCACCGCCAGCGGGTAGCTGCCCATGCCGCCGAGGATGGCGCCGACGAAGCCCTTGAGCGCGATCATCAGCCCGGTGTCGTAGTAGACGGTGGCGATCGGCGAGATCAGGATGCCTGACAGCGCACCGATGGCCGCCGCGAGTGCAAACGCCAGCCGCCCGGACAGTTCGGTCGAGATGCCCACCAGCCGCGCACCGACGCGGTTGATCGCGGTGGCGCGCAGCGCCGTGCCGAGCAGCGTGCGCTCGAAGAACAGCCACAGCCCCATCATGCAGGCCAGGCTGCCGCCGACCACCCACAGGCTCTGCGCACTGATCTGCAGCATGCCGAGCACGAATTTGGCGTCCGAGATCGGGCTCGAGCGCAGGCCCTCGCCGCCGAAGATCACCAGCCCCAGGCCGGCCAGCGCGTAGTGTGCCGCCATCGAGGCGATGAACAGCACCAGCACCGACGCGTTGGCCAGCGGCCGGTAGGCGATGCGGTACAGCAGCGGCCCGATCGGCACCACCAGCGCCAGCACGATCGCCATCTGCGCCCAGAGGTCGAACTTGCGCGGCGCGGCCCAGATCGTCAGCGCAACAAGCAGCGCCGGCGCAATCAGGTACAGCGCCGCCAGCCGCAGCAGCCGGCGTGGATCGCGCTGGCGCAGCGCACTGCTGGCCTCGAGCACGAACACCAGCACGGCCGCACCGAGCAGCACCCACACCGTGCCCGGCACCTTGCCCATCTGCAGCAGGCCGAGCGACAAACCGGCATAGGACAGGAAGTCGCCCTGGGGCACGAAGATGATGCGCGTGACCGCGAACACCAACAGCAGCGCCAGCGCCAGCAGGGCGTAGATGGCGCCGGTGGTGATGCCGTCCTGGACCAGCCAGGCGGCGATGTCGACGGTCATGCTCGCGCGGCCGGCTGCAGGTGCTGCTCGACCGTCTTACTTCATCAGCCGCCACTCGCCAC
>JANOJJ010000021.1:0-5066 GCA_031408155.1 Rubrivivax sp. | reverse complement strand
GCTGGAACTGCTGGCCGACCGCGCAGCGCCGTGGGTGGCGGACCTGGGTACCGGCAGCGGTGCGATTGCGGTGGCCCTGGCGCACCGTCGACCCGACGCCCGCGTCATGGCCAGCGATGTCGATGTCGAGGCCCTCGAGGTAGCCCGCGGCAACGCCCGCTCGCTGGGGGTCGACGTTCAGTTCGAGTCCGGCAACTGGTGGGCGGCATGGCCAGAGCGGCGCTTCGACCTCGTCCTTTCCAACCCACCGTACATCGCAGCTGACGACCCACACCTGACGCGATTGAGCGACGAGCCTCGCCATGCCCTGACACCGGGTGGCGATGGGCTGCAGGCCTTGCAGCAGATTGCCGACGGCGCGCCTGCGCAGCTGCTTGCAGACGGTTGGCTGCTGCTCGAACATGGCCACGACCAGGGGCCCGCGGTGCGCTCGCTGCTGACTGCGGCCGGATTCTCCGACGTACTGACACGGCGTGATCTGGCCGGCCTCGAGCGCTGCAGCGGTGGTCGCTGGCCCGGCCCGGGCTGACCGCCGGCCGAACCTCGCGCGGCAGGCTCCCCGTCGAGCCGCAGGAAATAGCGCACTCGAACAACAGGGGGATGCGCGACTTTCAGCTTCGGCGCATCATGGCTTGACAGCAGTCGGGATGCGCTGCTCCAGGCGGCCGTTCGATCAAGGGGTGAGTCATGACAGCAAAGCTTCGTCTTCTGCGCTCGGCCAGACGGGCCGTCGGCGTCGGACTTTCGGTGCTGGCCCCGGCCCTGGCAGGCGCTGCCGAGGGCCTGACCCTGCCGGACGCCGGAGCTGCCTGGCCACGCTGGCAAGCTCGATTGAGCTTGAACGACCGGCAGAGCGGCCTCGGCGGGCTCGGCAGCAGTCTGGACAGGTCGGTCCCGGTCCGCGCAGCGTTGATGGGCGACTACGACCTGGGCCACTTCGGTCTGACCTTGCCGTTCGCGACCGGGCACTTCCGCGCCACCAGCGGCCTGCTGTTCGGATTGCGCAGTGCGTCGGGCGTCAACCCTGGAAGCATGACTCCGGGCTCAGGCAATGGCGCTGGCGTGCTCGACACAGCCCAGGCGACGGCCCCCTATCTGGGCCTGGGTTACACCGGCTGGCTGACCAGGATCGGCGTGCGCTTCAGCGCTGACGTCGGGCTCACGGCCGACTATCCCGGCGGCACCTGGCGCTTCGGCCAGGCGCTGTTCGGCAACCAGGGCTTCGACGCCACGTTGCGCGAACTGCGCCTGCAGCCGCGACTGCAACTGGGCGTTCAGTACACCTATTGAGCACCCCCGGAGGCGGGGACGGACATGGTCTTTGCCGTATAACCGCGGCTGCCAACCATCTCCCACCTTCAAGAGGCTCCGAATGAGCGACGTTCAACAGCGCATCGACGATCTGGTCAAGGGCCACCGTGTGGTGCTCTTCATGAAGGGCACGGCACAGTTTCCCCAGTGCGGCTTCTCGGGCCGCGCGGTGCAGGTGCTCAAGGCCTGCGGTGTCGAAGACCTGAAGACCTTCAACGTGCTGGAGGACGAAGAGGTCCGCCAGGGCATAAAAGACTACGCGCAATGGCCCACCATTCCGCAGTTGTACGTCGGCGGTGAGTTCGTCGGCGGCTCGGACATCATGATGGAGATGTATCAGTCGGGTGAACTGCAGCAGGCCTTGAACAAGGGCTGAAGTGGCGCATCGACGCCTGGTCGTGGGCATCAGCGGTGCCAGCGGTGCGGCCTACGGCCTGGGCCTGCTGATTCGAGCCCGCGCGTTGGGTGTCGAGACCCATTTGGTGGCCACACCGGCGGGCATACTCAATGTTCATCACGAACTGGGACTCGATCGCAGCGCGCTCGAATCGCATGCCGACCACGCCTATGCGAATGGCGACATTGGCGCCTGCGTGGCCAGCGGCAGTTTCGACACCACGGCGATGATCGTCGCCCCCTGTTCGATGAAGTCGCTGGCAGCCATCGCCCATGGCCTGTCGGACAACCTGCTCACGCGCGCGGCCGATGTGACGCTGAAGGAGCGCCGGCGCCTGGTACTGATGGTGCGCGAGACGCCCTTCAACCTGGCGCACCTGCGCAACATGACCGCCGTGACTGAGATGGGCGGGATCGTCTTTCCGCCCCTGCCAGCCTTCTATCATCGTCCGCAGAGCATCCGGGACTTGATCGACGACACGGTGGAGCGGGCACTGGGCCTGCTCGGCATCGACGGCGCAGTCCCGAGGGCCTGGGCCGGTCTGTAGTCGGCCAGGCTCTGGCGTCAGCCTGTCAGGCCGGGACCTCCCATTGTTTGCGCGCACCGAACACCAGGCCCGGATACTCGGCGCGACCGCGGCTGCCGTTGTAGCGGCCAAGTGCCATGAAGAGATCTCCGCGCTCGATGTCGAGGTAGTGGCGCATGATCACGCAGCCAAAGCGCAGGTTGGTCTGCAGGTGGAACAGCCGACTCGGTTCGCCGTCGCCGATGATCCGGGCCCAGAACGGCATAACCTGCATGTAGCCGCGCGCGCCGGCCGAACTGATGGCGTACTTGCGAAACCCACTCTCGACCTGAATCAGGCCGAGCACGAGCGAGGTCTGCAGTCCGGCACGCCGGGTCTCGTACCAGACAGTCTCGAGAAACTCGAGGCGCGTCTGATGTTCGGCCTTGCGCGGGCGCAGCCGCTGGCTGGCTTCTCCCAGCCAGCGCAAATACGCCAGGCGCTGCTCGATCTGGTCGAAGCGCGGTTTGGGCGGAGCCAGTTCGGCAACGGACGCCGACAAGGCCGAGCGCACCGCATCGGCCAAAGGCTCTTCGATCTGCGCGCCGGCACCAGCCGGTCGGGCCGGCAACAGCGCCAGCGCAGCAGCGGCCAGCGCAAGCGCCCGGCGACCGGGTGCGGGCACGCCCTCTGTCATGCCTCCAGTCGGGCCCTGACAGTGGGCAGCGTCTCGGCCAGCGGCACTACGGCTGCAGCGGCGTCACGCCGACCCTGCACCTCGACCGTGCCGGCCTTGAGACCACGCCCCGATACCACCACGCGCAGCGGCACACCGATGAGCTCCCAGTCGGCGAACATCGCGCCGGGCCGCTCGCCGCGGTCGTCGAGCAAGACGTCGACGCCCGCAGCTACCAGCTGGTCGTGCAAGGCCTCGGCCGCGGCTTTGACCTCAGCGCTGCGGTCCATGCCGATCGGGCAGACGACAACGCTGAACGGCGCCATGGCCTGCGGCCAGATGATGCCGCGCGCGTCGTGGTTCTGCTCGATCGCAGCCCCCAGCAGCCGCGTGACGCCGATGCCGTAGCAGCCCATCACGAAGGGCTGCGGCTTGCCGTTCTCGTCGAGGAAGTTGGCCTTCATCGGCTCGCTGTACTTCTTGGTGCCGAGCAGGAACACATGGCCGACCTCGATGCCGCGCTGGATCTCGAGCGTGCCCCGGCCATCCGGTGAGGCGTCGCCCACAACCACGTTGCGGATGTCGGCGACCAGGGCAGGCTCGGGCAAGTCGCGGCCCCAATTGACACCGGTGTGGTGGAAGTCGGCCTCATTGGCACCGCAAACGAAATCGGCCATCAAGGCTGCGGTGCGGTCGGCCACCACCTTGATCGGCTTGCACGTCGCGATCGGGCCCAAGTAGCCGGGCTTGCAGCCGAAGTGGTCCTCGATCTCGTTGCTGGTGGCGAAGCGGAATCCGTCCTTCAATCCCTCGACCTTGCCGGCCTTGACTTCGTTCAGGCTGTGATCGCCGCGAACGAGCAGCAGCCAGATCGTGGTCTTGCCGACGACGCCATCGTTGTCCTTTTCGTCGGTCGCCAGCACCAGCGTCTTGACGGTCCGTGCCAGCGGCAGTCCGAGCAACTGCGCCACGTCTTCGCAGGTGGATTGGCCCGGCGTGGGTGTCTTGACCAGCGGCTGCGACGGTGGGGCGCGCTGCGCCAGCAACGGCAGCGCTTCAGCCAGGTCGATGTTGGCCGCGTACTCGCTGGCGCGGCAGTAGACGATGGTGTCCTCGCCGGTGTCGGCGATGACCTGGAACTCATGCGACGCGTCGCCGCCGATCGAACCGGTGTCGGCCGCCACCGCACGGTAGGTCAACCCGAAGCGGTCGAAGATGCGCTGATAGGCCGCGAACATGGCGTCGTAGCTCTTCTTCGCGCTGTCGAGATCGCGGTCGAACGAGTAGGCGTCCTTCATCGTGAACTCGCGCCCGCGCATGACTCCAAAGCGCGGCCGGCGCTCGTCACGGAACTTGGTCTGGATGTGATAGAAATTTCGCGGCAGCTGCTTGTAGCTACGCAGCTCTTGACGCGCAATGTCGGTGATGACCTCTTCGCTGGTGGGCTGGATCACGAAGTCGTGGTCGTGGCGGTCCTTCAGCCGCATCAGTTCGGGGCCATAGGCCTGGAAGCGGCCGCTCTCTTGCCACAGCTCGGCCGGCTGAACCACCGGCATCAGCAATTCGACGGCACCGGCGCGGTTCATCTCCTCGCGGATGATGGCCTCGACCTTGCGAATAACGCGCAACCCCATCGGCATGTAGGTGTAGATACCGGCGCCCAAACGCTTGACCATGCCCGCGCGCATCATCAACTGGTGGCTGACGATCTCGGCGTCAGCGGGGGCTTCCTTGAGCGTGGAGACGAAGGTCTGAGAGGCTTTCATGGGCGCTCGATTTTCACCTGCGCCGCCGCCTTGCCAGCCTGCTGGCTGCCACGTGCAGCCCGATGCGGGTTTGCGAGTAATCGCTCACCGCACTCTGCCGGTGCAATAATGATTTCAGTCACGAAATTGGGGTCCGATTATGCTCGACCGGGACGGCTTCAGGCCCAACGTCGGCATCGTCTTGCTCAATGCGCGGAGCCAGGTGTTCTGGGGCAAGCGGCTACGCACGCACTCCTGGCAGTTTCCGCAAGGCGGCATCAAGCACGGTGAGTCGCCCGAGCAGGCCATGTTCCGCGAGTTGCACGAAGAAGTCGGGCTGTTGCCCGAACATGTGGAAATCGTCGGACGCACGCGCGACTGGTTGCGCTACGAGGTGCCCGACCACTTCATCCGCAAGGACGCACGGGGTCA
>JANOJJ010000820.1:0-3673 GCA_031408155.1 Rubrivivax sp. | reverse complement strand
CGCATCACCGGCATCCTGGCCGAGCACAACATCTCGATCGACGCCGTGCTGCAGCGTGAAAGTGCCGAGGGCGAACAGCAGACCGACCTCGTCATCCTGACGCACGACACGGTCGAAGGCCGCATGAAGGCCGCGCTGGTGCAGATGCAGGCCCTGCCGACGGTGCTGGCGCCGATCGTCAAGATCCGCAAGGAAGAACTGAATTGAAGTACCTCAGCACCCGCGGCGACAACACCCCGCGCGGCTTTTCCGACATCCTGCTCGAAGGCCTGGCGCCCGATGGCGGCCTGTACCTGCCGGCCCACTACCCGAAGATCGACGACGCCACGCTCACGCGCTGGCGCGGACTGCGTTATGCGGATCTGGCCTTCGAGGTGCTTTCGCTCTACATCGACGACATTCCGCCGGCCGACCTGCGACGCCTGTGTGAAGCGACGTACACTGAACGCACCTACGGCACGCCCCAGATCACGCCGCTGAAGAAGCTCGAAGACGGCCTGGTCCTGCAGGCTCTGTCCAACGGCCCGACGCTGGCCTTCAAGGACATCGCGATGCAGTTGCTCGGCAACCTGTTCGAGTACGAACTGGCCCGGCGCGGCGAAGCGCTCAACATCCTGGGCGCGACCAGCGGTGACACCGGCAGCGCGGCCGAGTACGCCCTGCGTGGCAAGCGCGGCGTGCGCGTGTTCATGCTCAGCCCGCACGGCCGCATGAGCCCTTTCCAGCAGGCGCAGATGTTCAGCCTGCAGGACGCCAACATCCACAACATCGCACTGGAAGGCGTGTTCGACGACTGCCAGGACATCGTCAAGGCGGTCAGCAACGACCTCGATTTCAAGCGCAGGTACCGCATCGGCAGCGTCAACTCGATCAACTGGGCGCGGCTGCTGGCGCAGGTGGTGTACTACTTCGCGGGTTACTTCCAGGCCACCAGGAACAACGCCGAGAAAGTCAGCTTCGCGGTGCCGTCGGGCAACTTCGGCAACATCTGCGCCGGCCACGTGGCGCGTTTGATGGGCCTGCCGATCGACCGGCTGGTGCTGGCCACCAACGAGAACGACGTGCTCGACGAGTTCTTCCGCAGCGGCACCTACCGCGTGCGCAGCAGTGCCGAGACGCTCGAAACTTCGAGCCCGTCGATGGACATCAGCAAGGCCAGCAACTTCGAACGCTTCGTGTTCGACCTGCTCGGGCGCAACGGGGCGCGTACCGCCGAGCTGTTCGGCCCGCAACTGGCCAGGCACGGTGGCTTCACGCTCTCGGCCGCCGAATTCGCGCCGGCAGCCGGTTTCGGTTTCGTGTCGGGCAAGAGCACGCACGCCGACCGCGTGGCGACCATTCGCGAGACCTGGCAGCGCCTGGGCGTGATGATCGACACCCACACCGCCGACGGGCTGAAAGTGGGCCGAGCCCACCGCCAGCCGGGCGTGCCGATGCTGGTGCTGGAAACCGCGTTGCCGGCCAAGTTCGCCGCCACCATCCAGGAAGCACTCGGTCGCGACCCGGTGCGACCGGCAGCACTTGAAGGCATCGAGAAGCTGCCCAAGCGCTTCACCTTGATGCAGGCCGACGCGGCCGCAGTCAAGCGCTACATCGCGACGCAGTGCGGTTGAACGCCATGGCCGACCCCCGCCCGCTGCTGACACTCGACGACGCCCTGGCCCGACTGCTGGTCGGCGCCGCCGCGCACGCGATCAGCGAGACCGAGACTGTCTCCACCTTCGACGCGCTGGGCCGGGTGCTGGCCGCGCCGGTGAGCAGCCGGCTCGACGTACCGCCCGCGGACAACACCTCGATGGACGGTTATGCGATGCATGCCGACGACGTACCTGCCGTCGGCAGCGTGCTACCGGTGCTGCAGCGCATTCCGGCCGGCGTGGTGGGCCTGCCCTTGGCCCGCGGCACGGCGGCACGCATCTTCACCGGCGCGCAGGTGCCGCCGGGGGCCACCGCCGTGGTCATGCAGGAGCAGTGCGAAGCGGTCGCCGGCGTCGCTCTGGGCGCGGTCCGCGTCAACGTGCTGCCGGCGTCCGGCCAGTGGATCCGCCGCCGCGGCGAAGACGTGCAGCAGGGCGCCACCGTGCTGCGGCCCGGCAGCCGACTCACACCGCAGGCGCTGGGCCTGGCGGCGTCGGTCGGCGCGGCCACGCTGAGCGTGCGCCGGCGACCGCGGGTGGCGCTGTTCTCCACCGGCGACGAGCTGGTGATGCCGGGCGAGCCGCTCAAGCCCGGCGCGATCTACAACTCCAACCGCTACACGCTGCGCGGTCTGCTGATGACAGCTGGCTGCGCGGTCACCGATCTGGGCATCGTGCCCGACCGGCTGGATGCCACGCAGGACGCGGTGCGTCGGGCCGCGGCGGGCAACGACCTGATCCTCACTTCGGGCGGTGTGTCCACCGGCGAAGAAGACCACATCCGCCCAGCCGTGCAGGCCGAAGGCTGGATCGAGAACTGGCAGATCGCCATCAAGCCCGGCAAGCCGCTGGCCTATGGTGGCGTGCGGCGCCCCGACAACAGCGCTGCGCTCTTCATCGGCCTGCCCGGCAACCCGGTATCGAGCTTCGTCAACTTCCTGCTTGCCGTGCTGCCGGTGCTGCGCGTGATGCAGGGCGCCGCGGCCAGCGTGGCCCAGGCCCTGCCCCCGGGCCTGGCTGTGCGCGCCGATTTCGACTGGCTCCGGGCCGACCGGCGGCGCGAGTTCCTGCGTGCGCGCGTCAACGCCGACGGCGCGCTCGATCTCTTCGCCAATCAGAGCTCGGGCGTGCTGACCTCGGCCGTCTGGGGCGACGGCCTGGTCGACAACCCCGGCGGGCAGGCGATACGCCGCGGAGACCTCGTACGCTTTCTTCCTTTTGCCGAATTGATGGGGCGGTGATGAAGGTCCGACTGCGCTACTTCGCCTCGCTGCGCGAGGCACTGGGCCCGGAGGAAGCGGTCGACCTCGAGCCCGGAACCACGCTCGGCGAGTTGCGTGACCAGCTGATCGCTCGCGGCGGTGTTCACGCCCGGATGCTGGCGCGTGGACGTGCGCTGCGTTGCGCGCTCGATCAGGTGATGGCCGACGAAGCGACCCCGGTGCCCGCCGGCGCCGAGGTGGCTTTCTTCCCGCCGGTCACCGGCGGCTAGCGCGCGTCAGTGCGCATGGCAAGAGGCCTGTCGCGGCGCCGTGGTGCAACCGTCAGGTCGCTGTCGCGCTGCTGCCACCCAGGCTCTCGCAAGCGCGCCGCAGCCGCTGTTCCGCCGCATCGGCCACGCCTTTGACCGCGGGCGTGCCGACCAGGCCGACCATGATCTGCGGGTCCAGGAAACCGACCACCATGCGGCCGGGGGCCTGCTCGCGCACGATCACGTTGCAGGGCAGCAGCAAGCCGATGTCGGGCACCGCCTGCAGGGCCTGATGAGCCAGCGGCGGGTTGCACGCGCCCAGGATGCGGTAGGGCAGCATGGCCACGCCCAACTTTTCCTTCATCGCGTGCTGTACATCGATGTCGCTCAGGATGCCGAAGCCCTCGGCCTTGAGGGCGGCGGTCGTCTTGTCGATCGCTTCGTCGAACGTCAGACCGGTGAGCGTGGTGGTGAAACCGTACATGGGGAGCCCTTCGAAAGGTTGGCAACAGGGGGCGGCAACTGACGGCCATGCGGGTCCGACGATCAAACGGCGCTCGGGTCG
>JANOJJ010000734.1:0-4732 GCA_031408155.1 Rubrivivax sp. | reverse complement strand
CGGGAACTGGTGCGACTTGTCCCACGCCGCGGCGTGCGGCGCGATCTCGGCCTGCACGAAGCTGCGCACGGCGTCCTGCACGGCCAGGTGGTCTTGACTGAGCAACATGGGGTTTGATCTCCTGGAGCTTGTGTTCGAAGGCGGTGCACGGCTGCAACTCGGGGCCGGTGGATTCGAGCGCTCGAGTGCCGGGTTCGGGATCATGAACCCAGGCAAGATGCGCAGCTCGAAGTCGAGCCTCGATGGAAGCTGAATCGATGATCACCCGCCGTTTCGTCGACCTGCCCGCCGGCACCATCCACTGCGCGATCGCAGGCAGCGGACGGCCCGTGCTGCTGTTGCATCAGACGCCGCGCTCATGGGACGAATACCGCGATGTGCTGCCGCTGCTGGGCAGGCACTTCAGGGCGATCGCGATGGACACGCTCGGCTATGGTGATTCGTCCAAGCCGCTGCCGGTGCGCGATTCGATCGAGCAGTGGGCCGCGGTGGCGATGAGCCTGGCCGACGCGCTCGGCCTCGAGCGCTTGTCGGTCGTCGGACACCACACCGGCGCGGCGATCGCCATCGAGCTGGCTGCCGCGTACCCGGACCGCATCGCCGCTGCGGTGCTGTCTGCACCGCCACTGGTCGACGCCGATTTTCGCGCTCGTCACAGCGGGCCGTCACGAGTCGACAACGTGCTGCGCCGGCCGGATGGATCGCACCTGGGCGAGCTGTGGCGGATCCGCCAGCCCTGGTATCCGGCGGGCGACATCGACCTGCTCGAACGCTTCGTCGTCGATGCGCTGAAGGCCGGCGCGCGCGCCGCCGAGGGCCATGCAGTGGTGGCGCGCTATGTGATGGAGAGCCGCTTGCCCTTGATCCGATGTCCGGTCCTCGTCGTGGCGCCGGCCGCCGACCCGCACGCCTACCCGAGCGCGCGGCCGCTGGCTGCGCGCATCGCCGGCAGTCGCTGTGTCGAGATCGTTGGCGGCATGGTGCCGCTGCCGGACCAGATGCCCGAGCGCTTCGCCGAACTGGTGACCGAATTCCTGCTCGCCTGAGCGACCAAGCGGCTGATTGCCAATGCGCTCGCAATGCCTCCTACTTCGAAGCCGCCGACGCTGCCGGCGCAGCTGCCGGCAGTTTGGCCGCACCCACCTTGGGCGCGCCGATCTGCTGCTCGATCGACGGCAGCGTGTGCGCAATGCCCTTGTGGCAATCGATGCAGGTCTGCTTTTCGTTGAACGCCACCTGATGCTTGCTGGCTGATCGCCGGTTCTGCTCGGCGTAGTCCATGTAGGTGTAATCATGGCAGTTGCGGCATTCCTGGCTGTCATTGGCCTTCATGCGCGCCCACTCGTACCCGGCCAGCAGAGCACGCTTGGCGTTGAACTTCTCCGGCGTGTCGATCGAACCCAGCACCTTGTGCAGCACCTCGTTGCTGGCCTGGATCTTGCGGATGATCTTCGGGCCCCATTCCTTGGGCACGTGGCAATCCGGGCAGGTGGCGCGCACGCCGGTGCGGTTCTGGTAGTGAATGGTGTTGCGGTACTCGACGAAGACGTTGTCGCGCATCTCGTGGCACGAAATGCAGAAGGCCTCGCGGTTGGTCCACTCCAGCACGGTGTGGAAGCCGCCCCAGAAAATGATGCCGAGCACGAACGCGATGCCGAGTCCGCCGCTGGCCAGCGCCCACAGCGTGCCGAACAGGCTTCGCTTCTTGCCGGCGCCGATGTCTTGCTCTGCCATGGCTGTCCTCGATCGTTACTGCATTCCGCGCGAACGCCGGAAGGTGTTCTCCACCAGCGGTCGGGCGTCGGTCTGCGCCACGTGGCATTGGGTGCAGAAGTAGCGCCGCGGGCTGATGTTGTCGAGCTCCTGCCCCTCGCGCGTGCGGAAGTGCGTGACGCCGATCTTGGTTGCACCGGATGCAACCGCCTTGGCCCAGCCGTGGCAGTCCATGCACTTGTTGAAGTTCCTGGTGATCTGGTAGCCCACCGTGGTGTGCGGAATCAGCGGCGGCTGCTGAACGAAGTCCCGCGGCAGCGGCGCATGGTCGCGTTCCTGGTGCGACGCGGTGGGCGGGTTGTCCTGCGCCAGCGGCGTGCCGCCGCGCAGGCCTAGCAGCTTGACCGGCGCTTCTTCGGCGGCCGCAGCCGCCTGCGCCAGCTGAGTGCCCAGCGCGAAGATGCCGGCGGCCAGCGCCAGCTTCAGCAACGTATGGACTTGCATGCTCAGTCCCTCCTCGAGTCGAAACGGTGGGCAAAGGTGAAGTCGCCGGGGCCGCAAACGTCGACGCAGCGGGCGCAGTTGGTGCAGCGACTGGCGTGGCGCGCCGACACGCGCAGCAGGCTCTTGTGGCCGATCAGAGCGTAGGTGGCGTCCACCGGACAGACTTGGCCGCACCAGCCGCGCGGTGCAATCAGCAGATCGAACAGGAACACCGCCGCGGCCGAGCACCAGGCCAGCGTGCCGCCGAAGAACAGCGCGCGCTGGGTCAGCGACACCGGGTTGACGCTTTCCCCTACGGCGTTGCCAGCGGCTCACTTCGAAGTCCACGGCGGCGTGCTCAGGCCCGCACGACCTTCACGGCGCACTTCTTGAAGTCGGTCTCCTTGCTGATCGGGCAGGTCGCGTCGAGCGTCAACTTGTTGATCAGCCGGCCTTCGTCGAAGAAGGGCACGAACACCAGTCCGCGCGGCACCTTGTTGCGGCCCTTGGTTTCCACCGCCAGTTCGATCTCGCCGCGGCGCGACGCCACCTTCACCTTCATGCCGCGCTGGATGCCGCGCACCTGCGCATCTTCGGGGTGCATGAAGAGCTGCGCCTCGGGCACCGCGCGGTGCAGTTCGGCCACCCGTCGCGTCATGCTGCCGGTGTGCCAGTGCTCGAGCACGCGCCCGGTGCAAAGCCAGAGGTCGAAGTCCTTGTCGGGGCTCTCGGCTGCGGGCTGGTAGGGCAGCGCGAAGATGTTGGCCTTGCCGTCCTTGAAGCCGTAGAACCTGACGCCTTCGCCGGCCTTGACGTACGGGTCATAACCTTCGCGGAAGCGCCACAGCGTCTCCTTGCCGTCGACCACCGGCCAGCGCAGGCCACGCACCTCGTGGTAGACGTCGAACGGCGCCAGGTCATGTGCATGGCCGCGGCCGAACTCGGCGTATTCCTCGAACAAGCCCTTCTGCACGTAAAAGCCGAAGGCCTTGCTCTCGTCGTTGCTGTAGTCCTTGATGTACTTGGCGTTGACTCGTGTCAGGTCGGCAATCGGGAACTGGTCGACCTTGCCGTTCTTGTAGAGCACGTCAAAGAGCGTCTTGCCCTTGTACTCGGGCTTCCTGGCCAGCAACTCGGCCGGCCACACCTCTTCCATCCTGAAGCGCTTGCTGAACTCCAGGAACTGCCACAGGTCCGAGCGCGACTGCCCCGGTGGCGCCACTTGCTGGCGCCAGAACTGGGTGCGTCGCTCGGCGTTGCCGAAGGCGCCTTCCTTCTCGACCCACATCGAGCTGGGCAGGATCAGGTCGGCGGCCATCGCGCTGACCGTCGGATAGGCGTCGCTGACGACGACGAAAGTGGCCGGATTGCGCCAGCCGGGCAGGATCTCGCCGTTGATGTTGGGACCGGCCTGCACGTTGTTGGTGGTGCTGGTCCAGTAGCACTTGAGCTTGCCGTCCTTCAGTGCGCGGCTTTGCGCCACGGCGTGCAGCCCGATCTTGTCGGGCAGCGTGCCTTCGGGCAGTTGCCACAGGCCTTCGGTGATCCTGCGATGTTCGGGGTTGGTCACCACCATGTCGGCCGGCAAGCGGTGCGCGAAGGTGCCGACCTCGCGCGCGGTGCCGCAGGCGCTGGGCTGACCGGTCAGGCTGAACGGGCTGTTGCCCGGCTGGCTGATCTTTCCGGTCAGCAAGTGGATGTTGTAGACCATGTTGTTGGCCCAGGTGCCGCGCGTGTGCTGGTTGAAGCCCATGGTCCACAGCGACATCACCTTGACCTTGGGGTCGGCGTAGACCTTGGCCAGATCTTCGAGCTGCTTGACGGTCACGCCCGACAGCGCACTCACCTTGTCGACGGTGTAGGCGCCGACGAACCTGGCGAACTCGTCGAAGGTGATCGGCGTGCTGTCGTTCGGGTTGCCCTTTGGTTTGCCGTCGACCCCGGCATAACCGTTGCTCTTGGCGTCTTTTTCCAGCGCATGCGCGGGGCGCAGTCCGTAGCCGATGTCGTCCGCCCCTTTCTTGAAGTTGACGTGCTGCTTGACGAAGTCGGTGTTCACTCGTCGGTTGCTGATCAGATAGTGCGCGATGTAGTTCAGGATCGCCAGGTCAGTCTGCGGCCTGAAGATCAGGCCGGCGTCGGCGAGGTCGAAGCTGCGGTGCTCGTAGGTCGACAGCACCACCACCTTGACGTGCGGGTTGGACAGTCGGCGGTCGGTGATGCGGCTCCACAGCACCGGGTGCATCTCGGCCATGTTGCTGCCCCACAAGACGAAGGCGTCGGCGTGCTCGATGTCGTCGTAGCAGCCCATCGGCTCGTCGTTGCCGAAGCTGCGCATGAGGCCGGCCGCCGCGCTGGCCATGCAGTGGCGCGCATTGGGGTCGAGGTTGTTGCTGCGAAAACCTGCCTTCCACAGTTTGGCCGCGGCGTAGCCTTCCCAGACCGTCCACTGACCAGAGCCGAACATGCCGACGCCGGCCGGCCCGTCGGTCTTCAGCGCATCCTTCCACTTGACGGCCATGAGGTCGAATGCCTC
>JANOJJ010000729.1:0-3315 GCA_031408155.1 Rubrivivax sp. | reverse complement strand
CGGTGCTGGTCATGGCCTTCGAGGTAGAGGTCGGCCTCGGGGCCGTCGGCATGCCAACCACCCGGGTGCTGGCCGCGCAGCACATGCCAGAAGGTCGAGCCGGAGTCGAACCAGACTTCGAGTATGTCGATGCTCTTGCTGTAGTGCGGCGCGTCGTCGCGGCCGAGGATCTGCTCGGTCGTGGCGCGGCTCCAGGCCTCGATGCCGCCTTGTTCGACAATCGCCGCCGCCTGGTCCAGGATCGCCATCGTGCGCGGGTGCAGATCGCCGCTTTCCTTGTGCAGAAAGAAGGGCAGCGGCACCCCCCAACTGCGCTGGCGGCTGATGCACCAGTCGGGCCGGCTGGCAATCATGTCGCGCAGCCGGGCGCGGCCGTTCTCGGGGTAGAAGCCGGTCTGTTCGATCGCGTCCAGCGCCAGTTGACGCAGTGTCTTGCCGGCCTTGTCCTTGGTGAAGACGCCCTCGCCCTCGTCCATGCGCACGAACCACTGCGACGCCGCGCGGTAGATCACCGGGCTCTTGTGGCGCCAACAATGCGGGTAGCTGTGGCTGATGGTCTCGGTGGCGAACAGGCGCCCGGCATCCTTCAACGCCTGCAGGATCAGCGGCACGGCCTGCCAGATGTTGAGCCCGCCAAAGAGCGGGAACTCGGCCGCGTAGCTGCCGTGGCGCTGCACCGGGTTGAGGATCTGGTCGACCGTCATGCCGTGCGCGACGCAGGAGTTGAAGTCTTCCACGCCGTAAGCCGGGCTGCTGTGCACGAGCCCGGTGCCGTCGTCGGCGGTGGCGTAGTCAGCCAGGTAGACCGGGCTCAGGCGGTCGAAGCCGGGGTCGACCTGCGCCAACGGGTGGCGGAAGTTCAGTCCGGCGAGCTTCTCACCCTGCGTGGTGGCCAGCACGGTACCCTGCAGGCCGTAGCGCGTCAGGCAGGTCTGCACCAGTGTGGCGGCCACCAGCAGCAGGCCGCGCTCGGTGTCGACCAGCGCGTATTCCAATCCCGGGTTGAGGTTCAACGCCTGGTTGGCCGGGATGGTCCATGCGGTTGTGGTCCAGATCAGCGCGAAGACGTCGGCGTCGATCGACCGCAGGCCAAAGGCCGCGGCCAGCCGGTCGGGCTCGGCGCAGAGGAAGCCCACGTCCAGCGTCTGGCTCTTCTTGTCGGCGTATTCGATCTCGAACTCGGCCAGCGAGCTGCCGCAGTCGAAGCACCAGTAGACCGGCTTCAGGCCGCGGTAGACAAAGCCGCGCTCGATCACGCGCTTGAAGGCGCGGATCTCGCCGGCCTCGTTGGCCGGGTCCATCGTTGCGTAGCGGTGCTGCCAGTCGCCCAGCACGCCCAGGCGCTGGAAGTCGGCCATCTGCAGCCCGATCTGCTCGCTGGCGTAGGCGCGGCTCTTGGCCTGCATCTCGTCGCGACTCAGGCCACGGCCGTGTTTCTTCTCGATCGCGTTTTCGATTGGCAGGCCGTGGCAGTCCCAGCCCGGCACGTAGTGCGCGTCGAAGCCAGCCAGTTGCCGCGCCTTGACGATCATGTCCTTGAGTACCTTGTTTACCGCGTGCCCCATGTGAATCTGTCCGTTGGCATACGGCGGGCCGTCGTGCAGCACGAACAGCGGGGCGCCGTGGCGCGCAGCGCGCAGGCGCTTGTACAAGCCGCCTTCGTTCCACTGCTTGACCCAGCCAGGCTCGCGTTTGGGCAGGTCGCCGCGCATCGGGAACGGCGTGTCGGGCAGGTTGAGGGTCGCCCGGTAGTCGGTGGCAGGGGTGTTCGATTCGCTCATGGCCGTGGGGCACCGCCGGCGGTGCGCAGGTCTGGGTCAGGGTGGGCATGGCCGCGGTCGCGGCCGCTGCGGGGCGGATTCAGCAGGCCGAGCGCTGAATTCGGTCGCGCGTGGTCTGGCGCCGCGTGGCGGTCTGATACCGCACTGACGGAACGATCTGAATCACGGACAATCGCATCCGTCGATTCTACCGGTGGGCCCCATGAAGCCGAGACTTGCTGCCTGCACCCTTGCGGCCTTGCTGCCGAGCGTCGGGATGGCTGCCGAGGGCAAGCCGGATACTGAATTCGACGGCGCACTGACCCTGGTGACCCAACGCGGCCCCGACTACCTGGGTGCACGGGACTATGGCATGTCGGTGCGGCCGGGCTTCTACCTGCGCTGGGGCCGCCTGAGCGTCAGCAGCGGCGGTGGCTGGGCTGCGATCCGACAGGACTTCGACGTGCGCGGCCTGGGCGTCGAGCTGCATCGCTCTGAAACGTTTCGTGCCAGTCTGGGCCTGCGCGTCGACAGTGGACGCAACGAGTCCGACAGCGCGGGGCTCGAGGGCCTGGGTGACGTCAAGCGCACCATCCGCGTCCGCGCCGGCGCGATCTGGCACTTCACGCCGACCTGGCAGCTGGGCGGCTCATGGACCATCGACGCCTTCGGTCGCGGCGGCGGCAACCTGGCCGAGATCAAGCTGCAACACGAGTGGCCGCTGTCGCGGCGCCTGAACTTGACCACCGGATCGACGCTGACGATCGGCGGGCCGGTCTACATGCAGACCTACTTCGGCGTCAACGCCGAGCAGTCGGCGCGCAGCGGCTATCCGCAGTATTCACCCGGCACGAGCCTGCGCGACGTGCAGGTGTACACCACCCTGCGTGCGGATATCGGTGACGACTGGGTCGGGCTGGCCGGCGTGGGTTACTCGCGGGCGCTGGGCGACGTGGTCGACAGCCCGATGACGCAACGGCCGACCGCCTGGACGATGACTGCCGGGGTGGGCTGGCGGTTCTGACCTGCGGGGCGTGGTCCGTCCGTTGCCGCGTGCGCGCCTGCTTCAGGCCTGCACGCGCCACCAGGCGCGCGCCTCGTCAGTGTCGCGCGCGATGCCGGACCGCAAGTCCTCGAGCGAGTCGTAGCGTCGCTCGTCGTGCAGCTTGTGCAGCAGCTCGACGCGCAGCACGCGGCCGTAGCCGGCATCGACATCCAGGCCGGGGGGCCAGTGCAGGCAATGCACCTCGAGCAGCACGCGGCCGGCGTCGTCGACCGTCGGTCGCACGCCCAGGCTGGCGACGCCGGGCACGGCGCTGTCGACCAGGCCGTGCACCCGAACCACGAAGATGCCCATGGCTGCGGGACGTGGGTGGCGGAAGGGCAGGTTGAGCGTGCGAAAACCCAACTCACGCCCGAGCTTGCGGCCGTGGATGGCGTGGCCGCTGATGGTGTAGGGCCGGCCGAGTAGCGCTGCGGCGTCGGCCATGCGGCCCTGAGCCAGCGCGTCACGCACTTCCGAGCTCGACACGCGCAGCCCATGCACCTCGTAGCT
>JANOJJ010000657.1:0-2946 GCA_031408155.1 Rubrivivax sp. | reverse complement strand
TGTTCTCCCACGGATTCACCCTGGGCAAGGACAGCCCCGCTGCGAGCCGGATCTGCAAGCAGTTGGCCGCCGAGGGTCGACGCCTTCACGCGCGAAGAGCTGTGGTGCACGCTGCGCGATCTGTGGAGTGCGCAGAAGTTCAACGTCATCCTCGTCACGCACGACCTGCGCGAGAGTGTGTTCCTCGCCGACACGGTGTACGTGATGAGCCGCAGCCCGGGGCGCTTCGTCGTCAAACGAGAGATCGGGCTGGCGCGGCCACGCGATCTGGAGGTGACCTACACGGCCGAGTTCACCGACATCGTGCACGAGCTGCGCGGGCACATCGGCGTCGTGCGCAAGCCGGGTGCGGTGGTGCCGCAATGAGCGCCGCGCGGCCTCTCCGCAGGCGCTCGCCCGCGCGCGGCGGGACGGCCGGCACGGCCCAGGGGGCCGCATGAAGATCTCCAGGCGCATGGAACGTTGGTCGCCGCTGGTCGTGCTGGTGGCGGCACTGCTGCTGTGGCAGCTGGTGGTGGTGCTGTTCTCGATCCCCGACTTCATCTTCCCCAGCCCGCTGCAGATCACCCTCCAGTTCATCGAGTTCAAGGGGCCCTTGCTCGAAGCCGCCTGGAAGACCTTCTGGGTCACGATGCTGGGCTTTGCATTGGCGATCGTGGTCGGCGTGCTGCTCGGATTCCTGATCGGCAGTTCGCGCCTGGCCTACACCGCGCTGTTCCCGCTGATGGTGGCCTTCAACGCGGTGCCCAAGGCGGCCGTGGTGCCGATTCTCGTGGTCTGGTTCGGCATCGGCCTCGGGCCCGGCATCATCACCGCCTTCCTGATCTCGTTCTTCCCGATCACGGTCAACATCGCCACCGGCCTGGCCACGCTCGAGCCCGAGCTCGAAGACGTGCTGCGGGTGCTGGGCGCCAAGCGCTGGGACGTGCTGGTCAAGGTCGGCCTGCCGCGCTCGATGCCCTACTTCTACGGCTCGCTCAAGATCGCGATCACGCTGGCCTTCGTCGGCACCGTGCTGGCCGAAATGACCGCGGGTGACTCCGGCATCGGTTACCTGATGCAAAGCGCCGGCAGCCAGCAGCGCATGCCGCTGGCCTTTGCAGGCCTCGTGACCATCGGCGCGATGGCGATGGCGATGTACGAGCTGTTCAGCTGGGTCGAGAAGCGCACGACCGGCTGGGCCCACCGCGGGTCGCAGGCCGCGTGAAGCTCGGGCAGACGGTGTTGCCCGAACAAGGCAAGCTCGACCGCGTCGACCCGGCCGCCGGCTGGCAGGCTCATCTGTGGCTGCACTACACGCGCGACGGCGACCGCACCATCGCGCTCGACCGCCATCAAGGCCCGCTGCGCGTGCTGCGCCGGTTGTACCCGGAAGGCCCGGCCATCTGCCACCACGTGATCGTGCACCCGCCGGGCGGCATCGTCGGCGGTGACCGGCTGGAGGTCGACGCGCGGCTCGACGAGGGCACGCACGCGCTGATCACCACGCCCGGCGCCGCGCGCTTCTACCGCAGCGCCGGAGCCACCGCGGTGCAGCAGGCCCGGCTGCGCCTGGACGCCGGCGCGCGGCTCGAATGGCTGCCGCTGGAAAGCATCGCGCACCGCGACTGCAGCGCCGAGAACCGGGTGACGCTCGAGCTGGCGCCCGGCGCCGAAGCCATGGGCTGGGATGTATTGGCGCTCGGCCTGCCTGCGGCCGGTGAGGCCTTCGACCGCGGCTCGTTCCTGCAGCAGATCGAACTGCCCGGCCTGTGGCTGGAACGTGGCCTGCTGCGCGGCGACGATGCGCTGCTGCTCGACAGCCCGCTCGGCCTGGGTGGCCAGCGCGTGCTGGGCACGCTGTGGTTCGCCGCCGGCTCGGCCTGGCCCAACGCCCGACGCGAGGCACTGCTCGATGCCGCGCGCAGCTTGATCGGTGACGCCCACGCCGGAGCCACCGCCGCACACGAACGTGTGCTCGTGCTGCGACTGCTGTCCGCACGCGTGGAGCCGGCGATGCGCTTGCTGCAGGCCGTGCGGGCTGCCTGGCGCAAGTTGGCCTGGGGACTGGCCGCCGAGCCACCCCGGGTCTGGCTGACCTGAGCGGCTCGAGGCACGCTATCTGGAGGCCACGCAGCGCCTGAAGCCGGCGCCCAGGTGCTCGGGCGGCAAGCTCTTCAGCCGGGTCTGCAGCTCGGCATCGGCGCGCGCGGCGCGCAGCCACTGCTGGACCGGGCCGGACGGCAGTTCGGCCACACGGGCGCTGCGCACGCCCTTCTGTGTCAGGGCATTGAGGGCCGCCTCGGCACCGTAGCGGTCGCTGAAGTTGCCCAGCCGCAGACCCGGCAGCAGTGACGCCGGTGCGTTCAGCTCATCGGACCTGACGCCCAGCTTCTTCAGCTCGTCGGACTTGGCGCGCATCGACTCGAGGTCGGCAAAGCGCCCCATCACGACGCCCCAGGTGACCGACAGCGCGACCTGCTCGCGCGTCACGCTGCCGTCGGGCACGCCGTTCTGCGACAGCGCGTTCTCGGCGGCGGCCAGGCTGGCTTCGGTGAAAGGGCCGGCTTCCAGGCAGACCACCGACGCCGGTTCGCTGGCAGCCGCTGCCCCCGCCGCCAGCGCAGCACTGGCGGCCTTGGGGGTCAGCACCGTGATCAGCTCGGGCCGGACCTGTGTCGCCAGCCGTTCAGGCTCGCGCTGCTCGCTGCGGGGCGGCAGCAGCGGTGCCATCCAGCCCTGCGCCCAGCTGAAGAAAAGTGCATTGGCCAGCAACACAAGCAGCACCACGACGCGCAGCATCAGGCCTCCGGCTGCCGAGCGACCGAGGTCGCCGGCCGCACGCTGACTTCGCCGCTGCTCACGGCCACCACGCCGCCGTCGTGCCGCACACGCAGCGCGCCGTGGCCGTCCACGCCTTCGGCCACACCCTCGGGCAGGGCTGCCAGCGTGGTGCTCACGCGTTGG
>JANOJJ010000584.1:0-1936 GCA_031408155.1 Rubrivivax sp. | reverse complement strand
ACATCATCACGGCGGCCACTCAATACAAAGAACACTTGTTCAACAGCTCGGAGAGGTTGACCTTGCTCGAAACGAAATTGCTCTCGTTGAGCAAACAATCGCATTGGCAATTGGAGGCGTGGGCGGTCTTCTCGAATCACTATCACATTGTCGCGCGTGGCCTACCGAAGGCAACGGACCTGGGACAATTGATCAAACAACTTCACGCAGAAACACACGCGAGCGGGCCCAGTACAGGTCGGTGCCGTCCTCGAACAGCACATAGACGAAGCTGTCGCCGAAGAACGAATAACCACGCACCGTCTTCGCACCCGGCACCGACAGCATCGTCGTCGTCAGCGGGTAGGTGATCTGGTTCTCGACAATGCGCGGTGCCTGGCCTGGGTAGGTGGTGCGGATGATCACCTGCACATCCGACAGATCGGGCAGCTCGTCCAGCGGCGTGCGCAGCACCGAGTACACACCCCAGGCGCTCACCATCACGGTGGCCAGCAGCACCAGAAAGCGGTTGGCGATCGACCAGCGGATCAGCTTGGCGATCATGGCTTGCTCCCGGCCTTGGCGCCGCTTGCGGCGGCGGCTGGCGGCTCGGGTGCCAGCACGGTGACAGCGCTGAGTTGCGGCAGGCTCTCGGCATCCATGTAGAACTCGAAGCTCACCTTGTCGCCTGTGGCCAGGCCGCGCGGCAGGCCGCGCGGCGGCAGCTTGAAGTCCATCGTCATCGGCCCCCACTTCAGCGACGGGATCGGGCCGTGCGACAGCGTCAGCGCATCGCGCCCGACGCTCTCCACCTTGGCCTCGCCCTGGTGGCGCGGCGCGCTGCTGGCGGCATCCGGCCTGGGCTCGACGTTCAGGCGCGCCTCGACCCCTTTCAGGCTGGCCTCGGAGTCGATCAGGAACTGCGAGGACACGACGACGCGCTGTCCGGCCTGCAGGCCGCGCTTGATCTCGGTCTGGCCGCCGGTCTCGATGCCGATCTCGACCTCGACCGGACGGAAGCGGCCGTTGTCCTCGGCGAGCATCACGACGGTGCGACGGCCGGTCTGGATCACGGCCTCGGTCGGGATCAACAGCGCCTTGCCGGCGCGCGTGTCCATGAACTGCATCTGCACGAACATGCCGGGCACCAGCGTGAACTGCGGGTTCGCGATCTCTAGGCGGGCCTTGAGCGTGCGTGTGGTCGGGTTGACCTCGGGCACGATGGCCTGCACCTTGCCTTCGAAGGTGGCCCCCGGCGCGGCGGGGCTGCGCGCCTGCACCTTGGCGCCGGGCCGCAGCAGCGCCGACTGGCTCTCCGGTACCTCGGCGTTGGCCCAGACGGTGCCCAGGCCGTTGATGCGGAACAGCGTCGCGCCCGACATCACCGTCATGCCTTCGCGCGCCATCAGCTCGGTGATGACGCCGCCGATCGGCGCGAAGAGCGTGATGCGCGGCTGCGTGCGGCCGGAGTTTTCGACAACTGCAATCTGCGCTTCGCTCATGCCGACCTGGCGCATGCGCTGGCGCGCGCCATCGACGAGGGGTGCGAGCTCGGTGCCCTGCATGCGGCGTACCGACAGGAACTCTTCCTGCGCCGCGATCCACTCCGGCACGTAGAGCTCTGCCAGCGCCTGCCCTCTGGCCACGCGGTCGAGCGTGGCACGCACATGCAGCCGTTCAACGAAACCCGTGGCGCGCGCCTGCACGACGGCCTGGTCGCGCTCGTTGAAGGCAATGCTGCCCACCGCAGCGACCTGCGGCGCCAGCGTTCCTTCGGTGACCGGGGCGGTGCGCACGCCCAGGTTCTGCTGGATGCGTGGGCTGACCGTGACCTTGCTGCCGTCGCTGTCGCCGTCGGCATAGACAGGCACCAGCATCATGTCCATGAACGGCGACTTGGCCGGCTTGTCGAACTTGTTGCCCGGCACCATCGGGTCGTGGTAGTAGAGAACCTTCT
>JANOJJ010000564.1:0-1982 GCA_031408155.1 Rubrivivax sp. | reverse complement strand
GGCCAGGAACACGCTCTCGCGCAGGTCATGCGTGACCAGGATGACGTTGAACTTCTGGGTCGCGTGCAAGTCGCGCAAGATGCACCACAGTTCCTCGCGCGTGAAGGCGTCGAGCGCGCCGAAAGGCTCGTCGAGCAGCAGCATCTTGGGCTCGTGGATCAGCGCGCGGCAGATGCTGGCGCGCTGCTGCATGCCGCCCGAAAGCTGCCACGGGAATTTGTCCTCGTAGCCGCCCAGGCCTACGCTCTGCAGCAGCTTGCGCGCCCGGTTCTCGTACTCCTTGCGCCTGGACTTGAAGGTCGAACGGTAGGGCTCGACGATCTCCAGCGGCAGCAGCACGTTGTCGACCGTGCTGCGCCAGGGCAGCAGGCTGGGGGCCTGGAACGCCATGCCGCTGATCTTGAGCGGCCCGGTCACCGGCTGGCCACCGATCGTGATCGTGCCCTTGCTGGGCATCTTCAGCCCGGTGGTCAGCTTCATGAAAGTCGACTTGCCGCAACCCGAAGGGCCGACGATGGCGATGAACTCGCCCTCGCCCACCTGCAGCGAGATGTCCTCGACCGCAAAGTGGCCCTGTGCCAGCAACTCGTCGTTGTACGCCAGCCAGACGTTGCGGAAGTCGACGAAGCTCATTTCCTGAGCGGCGGAAAGACCGCCAGTTCGGCCTTGGACGGCAGGAAGGCATCGGTCCATACCGCGCCCGGATCAATGCGGGTCTTGGTGTTGAAGGCATCCGACACCTGCGACGCCATCAGTGCCAGCCGCCCGGGGTTGACCACCCCGAAGCCTTCGGCCCGGGCGTCGGGGCTGGCCACCACGGCGTCGATGGCCATGCGCAGGCGGCGCTTTTCCAGCTCGACGTTGATGATGCCGTCACGCGCCTTGACGTACTCGATGGCCGGGTCGGGGTTGGCCATCACTTCCTTGATGCCCTTGGTGAAGGCCGACAGGAAGGCCTTCACCGCCTGCGGGTTGTCCTTGATCATCCTGGGGGTGGCGATGATCACGTTGCCGTACAGCTTGACGCCATGCGCGGGGTAGGGCAGCACCACGATGTCTTCGGCCTTGACGTTGCGTGCCTCGAGGTTGAGCAGCGAGGTGAACGAAAAGCCGGTGATCGCATCGACGTCACCGCGCGCGAGCATGGTCTCGCGCAGCGGTGGGTCCATGCTGACCCAGGTCACGCCAGGGATGCCGTTGGCCTTGGCGAAGATCGGGAAGGCGCGCCGGCCGGCGTCAAAGCTCGGCGCACCGAGCTTCTTGCCGTTCAGGTCGGCCGGCTTGGTGATGCCGCTCTTCTTGAGCGCCAGCACTGCGGCCGGCGTGTTGTTGTAGACCATCATCACCGCCACCGGCTTGTTCGGCGCGTCGGGGTTGTTGGCGTGGAACTCCATCAGTGCCGCCAGGTCGGCAAAGCCCATGTCGTACGAGCCCGAGGCCACGCGCGTGACGGTGCCGCCCGAGCCGTTGCCGGCGTCAATCGTCACGTCCAGCCCGGCAGCCTTGTAGTAGCCCTTGGCGTTGGAGGCCAGGAACAGCGCGGCCGGGCCCTCGAAGCGCCAGTCGAGCTGGAACTTGATCGGCGTCTGGGCCAGTGCCAACGTGGGTGCCAGCAGCAGCGCGGCAGCGCCGGCCAGCAGGCGGCCCAGGGTGCGGCGCTGGCCGCTGTCGAGCAGGGTCGGGTGGTGGGACATGCAGGGTCTCCGGATGGACAGGACTGGTAAGCGAGGCAGCGAGCCGCGGGCTGCCCGGGATTGTGCAAGTTCCATGCACAGGGGCTTGTCCGGGCTTGCACCCGAACGAGGCTAGACCGAACTTTGGCTCCCAAAGGGTCTTTGCCGTCGAGCGCAGCCTGCCTCACGGCCACGTGGCTGCGGTGCTGGGCCGTGCGCGCGGCTCGGGCGCGCGATGACAACCACATACACCTGCACTGCAGCCGACAGCCGCGGCGGGCTGCGTGCAGCTGTCATGCCCGCGAGCAC
>JANOJJ010000563.1:0-8375 GCA_031408155.1 Rubrivivax sp. | reverse complement strand
GACCCGGCGAAAACGCTGGGGGAGATTTACAAACGGTTGGTGGAGCAATATGTCGCGGGTGCGGCACAGGTCAGCCGGAGCGACGATGAGATTGGGAAACCGTTCAAGGCAAAGCTCGGGAAAGCATCGGTGTCGGGCCACATCGCCAGCAGCTTCCTGGCCTGCGGATCGAGGCTGCCGTCGCGCTGTTCGGCCAGGCGCAGCACGGTGTTCTTCGCGCCGTCGCGCGCGGCGTCGTCGTCCTGCAGCATGCGCGCGGTCTCGCGCAGTTGTTGCAGCTCGCGCGCCAGCCGGGCCTGTTCGCGCGCGCGGCGCTTGTAGGCGCGCACGCCGTCGGCGATGTCGGCCAGGTAGCGCACGCGCGCACCGGGCACGACCGGCGTCTGGTGCGTGCTGTGGCGTGTGTCCACGCGCGGCAGGCGGCCTTCGATCACGCTCAGGCCGAGCGCGGCCAGGCGCGGCAGCAAGGCCTGGTAGAGCGCGGTCACGCCGTCGTCGTTGAAGCGGCTGGCCATGGTGCCGAACACCGGCATCGATTCAGGCGGCGACTTGAAGGCCTCCTTGTTGCGCTGCACCTGCTTGGCCACGTCGCGCAGCGCGTCGGCAGCGCCCTTGCGGTCGAACTTGTTGATCGCCACCAACTCGGCGAAGTCGAGCATGTCGATCTTCTCGAGCTGGCTGGCGGCGCCGAACTCGGGTGTCATCACGTACATCGGCAGGTCGACCAGTGGCACGATGGCGGCGTCGCCCTGGCCGATGCCCGAAGTCTCGACCACGATGAGGTCGAAGCCCGCGGCCTTGCAGGCCGTCACCACGTCGGGCAGGGCCTGGCTGATCTCGCTGCCGAAGTCGCGCGTGGCCAGGCTGCGCATGAAGACGCGCTGACCCCCGGGCGCGCCGGCGCCCGATTGCTGATTCGTCCACGGCGAGATGGCGTTCATGCGGATGCGGTCGCCCAGCAGCGCACCGCCGCTCTTGCGCCGGCTGGGGTCGATGCTGATCACGGCGATGCGCAAGCCGTCGCCCTGGTCCAGCCGCAGACGGCGAATCAGCTCGTCAGTCAGGCTGCTCTTGCCGGCGCCGCCGGTGCCGGTGATGCCCAGCACGGGGATCCTGCGGCCCTGGGCGGCAGCGCTCAGTTCGGCCACGAGTGCGGCGTCGGCCTTGCCGTTTTCGAGCGCGGTGATGGCCTGCGCGAGCGCGCGCCAGGCGGCTTCGGTGTGGCCCTGCACCGCGCTGGCGCTGGTCGGTGCATGCGGCGACAGGTCGACGTCGCAGCGCATCACCATCTCGCCGATCATGCCCTGCAGCCCCATGCGCTGGCCGTCTTCGGGGCTGTAAATGCGGCTCACGCCGTAGCCCTGCAGCTCGCGGACCTCGGCCGGCACGATTACGCCGCCGCCGCCGCCGAAGACCTGCACATGCGCGCCCCCGCGCTGGCGCAGCAGGTCGACCATGTACTTGAAGTACTCGACATGCCCGCCCTGGTAGCTGCTGATGGCGATGCCCTGCACGTCCTCCTGCAGCGCCGCCGTCACGACCTCGTCGACCGAGCGGTTGTGGCCGAGATGGATGACCTCGGCCCCCATGCCCTGCAGAATGCGCCGCATGATGTTGATCGCCGCGTCGTGGCCGTCGAACAGGCTGGCCGCGGTGACGAAGCGCACCTTGTGCGTCGGGCGGTACGCGGCCAGGGCCTTGAATTCGGCAGAGAGGTCGGTCATGGGCAGGATCTCGGCGGCGGACAGCGGATGGGCGACTGGTTGACGTTTACGTTAACGTCAATCGGGCATGATGCCATCGGTGCCTGACGCGCGCTTGCAGTGACACCGACGTCGGCTCGTGGTTTTCCCGCGGGACTCCCGGCGGACCGGGTCGACTGCTACGCTCTGCCGCCTCACCCTGCCTCACCCCGGCCTCGCACCGCATGAGCTTCCTGGCAATCGACATCGGCAACACGCGCCTGAAGTGGGCGCTGTACGACCATCCGCGCCCCGGCGCCCACCTGCTGCAGCAGGGGGCGGTGTTCCTGGAGGCGATCGACGCCCTCGCCGACGGCGACTGGAAGGCACTGCCCGCACCGACGGCGATGCTGGGCTGCGTGGTCGCCGGTGATGCGTTGCGCCGCCGGGTCGAAGAGCAGATGGAGTTGTGGGACGTCGAGCCGCACTGGGTGGTGCCCGCGGCGCACGATGCCGGCGTGGTCAACGGCTACGAGCATCCGCACCGCCTGGGCGCCGACCGCTGGGTGGCGCTGGTGGGCGCCCGCACCCGTGCCGTGGCCGGCGGCGCCCCTCGCTGCGCGCTGGTGGTGATGGTGGGCACCGCGGTGACGGTCGACGCGCTCGACACCGAGGGGCGATTCCTGGGCGGGCTGATCCTGCCGGGCTTCGGCCTCATGCTCAAGGCACTGGAACAAGGCACGGCCGGCTTGCGCGTGCCGACTGGCGAGGTGGTGGACTTCCCCACCAACACCAGCGACGCCTTGATGAGCGGCGGCGCCAACGCCATTGCCGGCGCCATCGAGCGCCAGCAGCGCAAGCTGCTGGCGCGTACCGGTTGCGAGCCGCTACTGCTGATGGCCGGCGGAGCGGCGCCCAAGCTGGCGCCGACGCTGGATCTGCAGTTCGACGTGGTGGATACGCTGCTGTTCGAAGGCCTGCTGGCCCTGCAGGCGCGTCGCCTGGCCTTGTAGCCGGGCGCGCTGCAGCCCTACAGGATGTAGCGCGACAGGTCTTCGTTGCGCGACAGCTCAGCCAGCCGTGCATCGACCGCGGCAACGTCCAGCGTCACCGTCTGGCCGCTGCGGTTGGGGGCGTCGAAGCTGACCTCGTCGAGCAGCCGCTCCATCACCGTGGACAAGCGGCGGGCGCCGATGTTCTCGGTGCGTTCGTTCACGTCGCAGGCAATCTGCGCCAGCCGGCGCACGGCCTCGGGCGTGATCTCCAGCGTGACGCCTTCGGTGGCCAGCAGGGCCTGGTACTGGGTGACGAGGCTGGCCTCGCGGCTGGTCAGGATAGCCTCGAAGTCGTCGACCGTCAGCGAGTCGAGCTCGACCCGGATCGGGAACCGCCCTTGCAGCTCGGGAATCAGGTCGCTCGGCTTGGCCAGGTGAAAGGCGCCGCTGGCGATGAACAGCATGTGGTCGGTCTTGACGACACCGTACTTGGTGCTGACCGTGGTGCCCTCCACCAGCGGCAGCAAGTCGCGCTGCACCCCCTGGCGGCTGACGTCGGCGCCACCGTGATCGGCGCGCGAGGCGACCTTGTCGATCTCGTCGATGAAGACGATCCCGTTGGCTTCGGCATGCGCCAGCGCGGCGGCGCGGATCTCGTCCTCGTTGACGAGCTTGCCAGCCTCTTCCTCGACCAGCAGCGTCATCGCTTCGCCGATCCTGAGCTTGCGCGTCTTTCGCTTTCCTTGGCCCATCTGCGAGAACAGCCCCTTCAACTGCTCGGCCATCTCTTCCATGCCCTGCGGGCCGAGGATTTCGAGCGAGGGCTTGGCCTCGGCGACGTCGACTTCGACTTCCTTGTCGTCCAGCGTGCCTTCGCGCAGGCGTTTGCGCATCACCTGCCGTGCGGTGTTCTCGCTCGCCTGGGCAGGGTGCATGTCGGCGCCGAAGCCCACGCTCGACGCCGAACGCGGCGGCGGCACCAGCAGGTCGAGGATGCGCTCTTCGGCTGCGTCCTCAGCCAGCGCTCGCTTCTTGCGCACCTGGCGCTCGCGCTCTTGCTTGACCGCCACGTCGACCAGGTCGCGCACGATCGTGTCGACGTCCTTGCCGACGTAGCCGACCTCGGTGAACTTGGTGGCCTCGACCTTGATGAAGGGCGCATCGGCCAGCCGCGCCAGCCGGCGTGCGATCTCGGTCTTGCCGACGCCGGTGGGGCCGATCATCAGGATGTTCTTGGGCGTGATCTCGCCACGCAGCTTTTCGTCGACCTGCTGGCGCCGCCAGCGATTGCGCAGCGCAATGGCCACCGCACGCTTGGCCTTGTGCTGGCCGACGATGTGGCGGTCGAGTTCGGACACGATCTCGCTCGGCGTCATGCTGTGCGGGGCGGAGCCGCTCATCCCAGCACCTCGACCACGTGGTTCTGGTTGGTGTAGATGCACAGGTCACCGGCGATCTCGAGCGAGCGTTTGACAATCTGCTCGGGCGTCATCTGGGTATGGTCGAGCAGCGCGCGCGCCGCGGCCTGTGCGTAGGCGCCGCCGGAGCCGATGGTGATGATGCCGTGCTCGGGCTCGAGCACGTCGCCGTTGCCGGTGATGATCAGCGAGGCCTCCTTGTCGGCCACCGCCAGCATCGCTTCGAGCCGGCGCAGCACGCGGTCGGTGCGCCAATCCTTGGTCAGCTCGATGGCTGCGCGCACCAGGTGACCCTGGTGTTTCTCGAGTTTGGCCTCGAAGCGCTCGAACAGCGTGAAGGCGTCGGCGGTGGCGCCGGCAAATCCGGCCAGCACCTGGTCACGGTGCAGCTTGCGCACCTTGCGTGCGCCGGCCTTGACGATGATCTGGCCGAGCGTGACCTGACCGTCGCCGCCTAGGGCGACGCTGGCGCCGCGGCGCACGCTCACGATGGTGGTGCCGTGAAAGGGTTCCATAGGAGTGCAGGAGATGTGGTTGTCTTGGTGGAAAGCAAGCGCCGATCGGTCACGGCGCTGCGCGGGCCAATGCGGTGGACAGGTGGACGCCACGGGTCCGGCTTCGCCGGTCGCTGCTCGGCCCCCATGGGGGGACGCGGCCGCAGGCCGCTTCGGGGGCGTTTCAGTTCTTGCGCACGCGGACCTTGGCGTGCTCGTTGATGCCCATCGCACCATAGAACAGGGCCACCAGGCGATGCGCGTCGACGAAATGCACCGCGCGGTTCTCGGCCTTCTTGGTCAGCACCCAGTTGAGCAGGTCGCCGGCGGCGATGAAGTCGACCCGGATCAGCCGTGCGCACGACACGCTGACCGTGGAGGCCGTGCCGACGCCTTCGCTCAGCGCCTGCAGGGTGGCACTGATGTCACCCACCAGCTGGCCCGACAACTCGACCGAGGCGATCTGAGACGAGCTCGGTGTCTCGTCGAGCAGACTGGATTCGACGAAGCCCGTGTTGGGCTCGGTCAGCACTGAGGCCTGCGGCTGGCGCGTCGAAAGGGTGGACCCGCTGACCCGCACATTGCAGCGCGTGGGCTCCCACGACGGCGGCGAGACCTCGTAGGTGACGCAATAGTCGATCGCCGTTTCGTCGAACTGGTCAGCCCTGCCGACCAGGCGCAGGGCATCCATTCGGGTCAGCCAGAAGGCCGGATCGGCATCGCGCACGCCAGTCGGCGCGGCTTCCTGCAGCACGGTGAAGAGCTGTTCGCCCGACAGCCAGCGCATCTCGAGCGCCTGGCCGGCCCAGAGCCGGAACAACATCGACAGCTGCATCGAGGCTTCGGTGTCGATGCGGCGCAGGCCGCCCCAGTCGAAGACCCAGGGCAACGGCATCTGCAGCGTCTGCGCGCGCAGCCTGGCGACGGCTTCGATATCGAGCTCGGCCGGCGCGATCCAGCCCACCGACTCATGCCCTCGGACGCGCGACGGCCGCTCTTCGGCGACCGCGTCGGCGACCAGCTTGGGCAGTGAGTACCACTGCGGTGCCGACCAGCCGAATTGCTGAGCGTAGTCGATCGCCAGGCTCTCGAAACGGGGCTGCTGGCCGGTGGCGCGGTAAAGGTCGAACAGCACCAGCCAGGTCTCGGCATGCTGGTGGCGCGCGCCACCCTGGGCCGTCAGTCGTTGCAGCGATTGCTCGCACTGGCTGAAGTCGGCATTCGCAAAGGAGATCACCGCCTCGTCGAGGTCAGGGTCGTGCATGACCTCGCTGACCTCCACCGCCAGCGGGCTGTTGAAGTCGACGCTATCGATCGAGGTCGACATCGACATCGGTGCCAGCGGCGGCAGGCCGCCAGCCATCTTGAGCGGTGAAGACGCCGATCGGCGAGGCGAATCGGGGTTGGGCAGGGGCGGCAGCGCAGGCAGACGATCGCCTTCGTCCACCACCTCGGCGCCGAGGTCGATGTCGGGCGGCGGCGCCGACCCCCGGTGGGCCGACGACGGCGCGTCACGCAGCGGCTGGGGGTCGAAGTAAACCGGCTTGCGTGCCGGCGGCGGTGCTGGCGCAAAGCCGCTGGCCTCGCCGACCATCTGCTGTTCGATCTCGTCGATCTTGGCCTTGACGCCTTCGGTGCGCGACGAGCGGCTGTCGCTGTCGAGCGGCCGCATGTCGGAGTCGTCGAGTTTGGACGAACTGCCCAGCGCGGCCAGCTGTTCGGGTGACAAGCCTTCGCGGCGCACTTTTCGCAGCATGTCGAACTCGCGCTTGCGCACGAAGTCGTTGCGCCGCTTGCGCTCGATCATGGCCTTGAGCTCCGACTTCTCGATCTCCAGCTCGCGCGAGTCTTCTTGGCGCGAGTTCAGCGCGTTCCAGTCGGTTGCGGGTTTGGCGACGAAACGCACCACCTTGCGGAAGAAGCTCTCGTTCTCGGCCATGCTGCGCCTATGGTAACCCGGCTGCCGCCCGCCCCATCACCCCTGAATCGGTAGCCACGAAGCCGACCCCGCGGATCCGGCGCTGCCGGTCCGTCAGCGTCGCCACCCGGCCAGCATGCCCGGTGGCCCTCGCAGACGGCGAACCGTCCGCAGGGACTGTTCCGCGTCGCTCCGCGGCCCCTGGCGGGAGGCCGCCGCAAGCCGCTTCGAGCGCGTCTAGTCACCGAACATCTTCTGCTTGAGTTCGCGCCGCTGCTGGGCCTCGAGCGACAACGTGGCGGTCGGTCGCGCCAGCAGCCGGGCCAGGCCGATCGGCTCGCCGGTCTCGTCGCAGTGGCCGTAGTCACCACTGTCCAGCCGGGCCAGCGACTGGGCGATCTTCTTGAGCAACTTGCGTTCGCGGTCGCGCGTGCGCAACTCCAGCGCATGCTCTTCCTCGATCGTCGCGCGGTCAGCCGGGTCGGGCACGATGGTGGTGTCCTCGCGCAGGTGCTCGGTGGTTTCGCCGGCGTTGCTGAGCAGGTCGTCCTTTTGCTGCTGCAGCCGGGCGCGGAAGAACTCCATCTGCTTGTCGTTCATGTACTCGCTGTCGGGCATCGCCAGCAGTTCGGCTTCGCTCAGATCGCGGCCGGCCTTGGTCTTCCAGGCATTGGCGAGTTTGGGGTCCACCTTGGAGGCGGGCTTGACGGCTTCCATCGGGACAGGTTCGGTTTTCGGGTGCGGCCGGGCCGGAGCGAACCGGTCGGTGAATCGGTTGCGGGCTGGCGCTGGAGCGGCCGCCGCAGGCGCGGGCACGGTCTTGGCACTGGGCTTGGGCGTCGACGCAGCGTGCTTTGCAGGCGCGCTGACTGCCGCCTTGACGGCTGGCGTCTTGCGTTCGACGGCCGACTTGGCCGGAGGCTTGATCACAGGAGTCTCCTCGCCTCTTGATCACCAGCGGGAGGACCCGCCTGGCGGCACGAAAACGGTGCCGGCGTTACCTCGGTCGGTGTCCGAGGCGCGCGGATTGTAGCCACGCGAACGGTCGCAAGAACGCGGCTTGTGGACACAATCACACGAGGCATTGCTCCAGCCCCTGCAGCAGCACGTCTTTGGGCAGGTCGATACCGATGAACACCATCTTGCTGAGCTTTTCCTCGCCCGGCGCCCACTTTGGCCCCAGGTCGCTGCCCATCAGCTGGTGCACGCCCTGGAACACCACCTTGCGCTCGCTGCCCTTCATGTAGAGCACGCCCTTGTAGCGCAGCATCTTCGGGCCGTAGACCTGCACGATCGCACCCAGGAAGTCCTCCAGCTTGGCCGGGTTGAAGGCTTTCTTCGAGCGGAAGACGAACGACTTGACGTCGTCGTCATGGGCGTGGTGGTGCGGGCGACCACCCGCCTGGCCGTGATCATGATCGTGCTGCTGGTCATGGCCGCCGTCCTCGTTGAGGAAATCAGGGTCGATGTCGAGTTTTGCGTTGAGGTTGAAACCCTTCAGGTCGAACACCTGGGCAATTGGAACCTCGCCGAAATGAACCTGGCGCTGCGGCGCGCGCGGGTTCATGTGCTTGAGGCGGTGCACCAGCTTGTCGACATCGTCCTTGGCCACCAGGTCGGCCTTGCTGATGAAGATCTGATCGGCAAAGCCCACCTGGCGGCGCGCCTCTTGCCGCGCGTCAAGCTGCTGCTCGGCATGCTTGGCATCGACCAGAGTCAGGATCGAGTCCAGCAGGTAGCTCTCGGCGATCACGTCGTCCATGAAGAAGGTCTGCGCCACCGGGCCGGGATCGGCCAGACCAGTGGTCTCGATGACCACCCGGTCGAAGAACAGTTCGCCCTTGCGGCGCTTTTCGGCCAGTTCGGTC
>JANOJJ010000490.1:0-3369 GCA_031408155.1 Rubrivivax sp. | reverse complement strand
CAGGCCATTGGCGTGGATGCCGCTGGAGTCGAGCAGCACGATGGCGTCACCTGCCCCGAGCCGATCGCCCACCGACAGCCGCTGCTTGGGGTTGATCAGGCCGGTGCACGAGGCCGCGAGGTCGATCCGCCCGGCCTCGACGATGCCGGCCAGCGCTGGCGTCTCGCCACCGCCCCAGGCCACGCCGCAGGTGTCGCAGGCCCGCTTCCAGCCCGCCACCACGGCCGGCGCGCGTTCGGCGTTGCCGAACCAGTCGGAGCCGCCGGCGGCCCAGAAGGCCTGCACCACCAGCGGCGTGGCACCGACCGTGATCAGGTCGTTGACCGCCATCGCGATCGTGTCTTGCGCGATCTCGTCGTACCAGCTGCGACCGGTCAGCGCAGCCATCTCGTCGGCGACGATGGCTTTGGAGCCCAGGCATTCGACGATCGAGGCCAGGTAGAAGGGGCCGAGGTCGACCACGTAGGCCGATTCGCCGCGCGACGCCGCCACCTCGCTGAAGCCATGCGTGGCCAGGTGCCCGGCGGTTGCCGCGGCCGCGCGCTGTGCGCTGACCTTCAGCGGGTCGATCAGTTCATAGTCGACACCGGCCTGCTCGTAGCTGAGCGTGCCGGCTGCAGGGGTGGTGGCCGGGGCATTCATGAGCCGGATTATCGACGGCGCTCCGTAGAATGCCGGCCGATGAGCACCGTCGTCCTGGCCCGCAAGTACCGGCCCAAGCGCTTCGACCAGATGGTCGGGCAGGAACACGTGGTGCGCGCGCTGACCAACGCGCTCGAGCAAAACCGGCTGCATCACGCCTACCTCTTCACCGGCACGCGCGGCATCGGCAAGACCACGGTGTCGCGCATCCTGGCCAAGTCGCTCAACTGCACCGGGCCCGACGGACAGGGCGGGGTGACGGCGCGGCCCTGCGGCGTGTGCACCGCTTGCACCGAGATCGATGCCGACCGCTACCTCGATTACATCGAGATGGACGCCGCCAGCAACGGCGGCAAGGACGAGATCAGGGACCTGATCGAGCGCGCGGCCTACAAGCCCGGCATCGGCCGCTTCAAGATCTTCATGATCGTCGTGGCGCACCATCTGTCCAATGACGCCTTCAACGCCCTGCTGTAGACGCTGGTAGAGCCGCCCGACTATCTGTAGTTCGTGCTCGCAACGACCGACCCCGACAAGGTGTTGCCGACGGTGCTCAGCCGTTGCCTGCAGTTCAACCTGCGGCCGATGCCGCCCGAGGTGGTGCGCGAGCACCTGGCCCAGGTGCTGCAAGCCGAGGGTCTGCCGTTCGACGACGGCGCATTGCGGCTGCTCGGGCGCGCGGCGCGCGGTTCGATGCGCGACGCGCTGTCGCTCACCGACCAGGCCATCGCGTACGGCGGCGGCCGGCTCGACCAAGCCGTGGTGCGGGCCATGCTCGGCACGGTCGACCGTGGCCACGCCGTGCGGCTGGTGCAGTCGCTGGCCGTTCGCGACGGCCGTGCGGTGCTGCAGGCTGTCGACGCCCTGCGTGGTCTGGGCCTGTCGGCCAGCGGCACCCTGGAGGAGGTGGCCGCGCTGCTGCAGCAGATGGCCGTGGCCCAGGCGGTGCCCGATGCGCTGGACGGCGCCGACCCCGAACACCAGGATGCCCTGCGCCTGGCGCCGGCGCTGGCTGCCGACGAGACGCAGCTGCTCTACAGCATGGTGCTGCAAGGCCGCTCCGAGCTCAGCCTGATGAGCGACGAGTACGCGGCGCTGACGATGGTGCTGCTGCGCTTCCTGGCCTTTGCGCCAGCGCCGGCCGTTGCTATGCCGGCGGGCCCTTTGGCAAGGACTCCTGCCCCGCCGTCAGCCCCGGTTCGTCAGACCCCGGTTTTGACACCCCGCGTGGCCGACCCCGAGATTCCGCCCTGGGCGGACGAGGGTCCGCCGCCGGATCAAGCGTACGAGCCGCGCAGCGCCCAGTTGCGGGCTGCGGCACCAGCGGCCCTGCTGGTGCCTGCGCCGCGTCCGGCCAGAGCGTCGACGGCAGCACCGGCGCAGCCGGCAACGGCCTTGTCCGCGCCCGCGACCACGGCGCTCGGCGAGCGCTGGTTCGAGCTCGCGCAACGCCTGGCCGAGCAGGGCCGCATCAACGCGCTGGTGCGTGAACTGGCCTGGCAGGCCGGGGTACAGGCCTGCGTCGACGGCCGTGACGGCTGTACCTGGACCTTGACGGTCGAACGCGATTCCCTGCGTACCGACAGCTTGCGCGACCGCCTGGCCGCAGCCCTGAGCGCCGAACTCGGCTCGCCGCAGCGCGTGGAGCTACAGGCTGGTGTGCCGGTCGACTCGGTTGCCCGGCGCGAGGCCTGGGAGCGCCAGCGCCGCCAGGCCGAGGCCGAGCAGGTGATCCGCGACGACCCGGCGGTGCAGGAGTTACTGGCCCAGTTCAAGACAGCGCGCGTCGTGCCCGGCACGATCAAGCCGCTGTAACGTCCACCGATTCCCCGAAGGAGATCGACCATGATGAAAGGCCAACTCGCAGGCTTGATGAAGCAGGCCCAGGCGATGCAGGACAACCTCAAACGGGCGCAGGACGAACTGGCGACGATCGAGGTCGAGGGCCAGTCCGGCGCCGGGCTAGTAAAGGTCACGATGACCTGCAAGCATGACGTCAAGCGCGTGGCCATCGACCCCAGCTTGCTGGCCGACGACAAGGACATGCTCGAGGACCTGGTGGCCGCGGCCTTCAACGACGCCATCCGCCGGGCCGAAACGGTGAGCACCGAAAAGATGGGCAAGCTGACGGCCGGCATGCCGCTGCCGCCGGGTATGAAGTTCCCGTTCTGAGTCGAGCGCTGCCACGCCGCCGCCCTGCATGGCCGAGGCCACCCTTGCCGACTTGATCGAAGCCTTGCGCCGACTGCCTGGCGTGGGGCAGAAATCGGCGCAGCGCATGGCCTTCCACCTGCTGCAGCACGACCGTGAAGGTGCGCGCAGGCTGTCGCTGGCGCTCGAACAGGCCGTTTCGCGCATGCACCATTGCGCGCGCTGCCATACCTTCACTGAATCCGAGGTCTGCACCACCTGTCTGGACCCGCAGCGCGACGGTCGCCAGCTTTGCGTGGTCGAGACCCCGGCCGACCAGGCCGCGCTGGAGCGCAGCAACAGCTACCGCGGCATGTACTTCGTGCTGATGGGGCGCATCTCGCCGCTCGACGGCATCGGCGTGCACGACATCGGCGCCGAGGCGCTGCTGCGGCGTGCGCTCGATGGCGGCGTCGAGGAAGTCATTCTCGCCACCAGTTTCACCGCCGAAGGCGAGGCCACCTCGCACGCGCTGGCCGAGGCGCTGCGTGCCCGCGGCCTGAAGGTCACGCGGCTGGCGCGTGGCGTGCCGGTGGC
>JANOJJ010000477.1:0-2381 GCA_031408155.1 Rubrivivax sp. | reverse complement strand
GAAGACAAACCTTGCTTGACGACAGCGAGCGGGGCCAAAGGCGAAGAAGCCGCGCAGGTGGAATTGGCCGTCCGGGTGACCTCGACTGGCTCCCGCGAACGGCGAAGCGCGTGAGCGCTGCAGATGCCTTCGCGGCTCCGGAGCGCGCCGGAGTAACGCGCGCATGCCTGCCAACGGGACTGAACTGACCCTGCATTCGTGTACAAGTGGCCAAGCGCTGGGCGGGGACCAACAGGCTGCCGACTTTGTGCAGACGAAGCGCAACGCCAGCAAACGCGACGAGGTATTGAAGACGGTGACCGAAGCCGAGTTCATGAACCGAGCGTGCATGACGCCTAACGTTTAAGGTGAGGCTGGATCGACGGCAGGACGCAAGGCCCGGGCTGGTGAAAATGTACGCGTACCACCAGCCCGGGCCTGGTGGCCTGCCGTTGGGCCTCGCCTCGATGGAAGGGTTAGGCCGCAATACCGTTAAGTTAGACAACAAAGCTGCCGCTCGGGTTGCTCTTGGACCAGGCCCGTCGCAGTCGCATGCGGCCTGGCGGGGCCACCAGCATCGGCGGTGCGGGCTGCGGCGTGCAGTCGATCGGCACGCGTCTGGGCGCACCCCAGGCGAAGGCCTTGTAGCGCGAGTTTCGGCGCTTGACCATGCGGGGCGAACTGCGGTGGATCGTCCGGCTGGCGCGCAAGCTTGCGCAGGCATCAAGCAGTCCGGCGAACCACCGGGTGCGCTTTGTCGGCTGCTCTGGGGGGAAAGGCCCCTGACAGGGGCTGTTCCTGCCTCAACATCTGCACATGCCCGGTGAAGGACAGATCCTCGTGCGGTATTCGGTGCCTGGCCGCCCCCTGGTGCAGCAGCCACCGCACCGTGTAGTGCATCAGCACCCAGCCGTAGAACTCCTGGCGCACCAGCTCTGGTGTCCTGCTGCGCAGCACCCGGCGGCTTTGCCGCAGGTGCGTCTTCAGCTCGTCGTAGATCGCCTCCATCTCCCAGCGCCGGTGGTACAGCTCGGCCAGTTCCATGGCCGGCGCCGCCTGCGCGTCCAGCAACGTCGTGATCAGCCGGTAGTGCGCCTGCGCATCCGGCATCTTGGGCAGCGTGTAGTCGATCACCCGCACCGTGATCGCACGGGCTCGCGCCTCGGCCACGCTCACGCCCGTGGGCCGCAGGGTGCTGAGGTAGCTGCCGTCGTCCAGCGCCTGCTCCACCGGGAGATTGCGGTTGACCGCGCAGCGCCAGAGCAATTGCGCGCCGGTGGCGCTGGCCTGCTCCCAGTGCTCGAAGCCGTTGAAGCCCCGGTCGGCCATGCAGAGCATGCCGGGCTTCAGGCGGGTGAGCAGCGGCTGGCACAGCGCCCACTCGCCGCTGCGGTACTCGCCGATATTGGCGCCCAGGATGGCGTGCGTGGCGCACTCGGCCAGCACCACGCAGCGCGCCTGCGGGTAGCCGGCGGGGCCTTGGCGGCCACCAGGCCGGCCGAAGGCTTGCTCGACCTCGGGCTCGTCGGGCAGCTCGAAGGTGCTGCCGTCGATGCCCACCAGCCGCAGGCCACGGTAGAACGCGGCAGGATGGATCGCCTCCTCGGCCAGCGGCAGGCAGCAACGCTGAACCAAATCGGCCAGCGGCTGCGCACCGATGCGCGAACGCAGCAGGCTGATGGCCACCTTGCTCACGGCGGCCGGCTGCGGCGCGCCAGCCTCCCAGGCCAGGCCCTGCGAAACTGCCGAGAACACCGCCTCGTAGGACGCCTCGGGGTACAGGCTGAGCGCCATCACGTAGTACACACCGGCGACCGCCGGGAACGCGCGGATGCGCCGACTGTTGCGGCCATGCGCATCGAGCACCTCGTGCACGACTGCAGGCCGCACCACGCGCGCCATGAGGCTGGCGCTCAGGTAGTCCGCCAGCCGGGCGCCCGAGCCCAGCGCCGCCTTGGTTCGAGCCATGGGCCGTCTCCGTGGGAGTACGGGCGTAGATCATAGAAAGCCATCGAGACCCTGCTCGACCACCGCCTCGAAGAGGACCGCGTGGCCGCCAGCCGCGAGGAACGGAAGCTCATCGACGAACTGGCATCAACCCGCTGGAAACCCCGCACGACCAGGTAGCCATTCCGCCACCCGAATCCGAGCCGCGACCGTAAGAGAGCGGGCCGCGCAGACACCCCTGCCAGCCCGGCCCACGCCTTGGCACGAATCGGTACCGCGACTAGCGGGAGCGGAGGGCTGCCCGGCACCGCACGGGCGACCAGGAGCAACGCACGCCCCGAGATTGGGGGTTGAGCACTGGCCGAGAGCCTGATCGTGCTCGATGCCAGTCGCCATGTATTTGCGTCCTCGCATCCAGACAAACATCCGGTGCTGAGTGAGCTGGCTTCGCTGGG
>JANOJJ010000196.1:0-4310 GCA_031408155.1 Rubrivivax sp. | reverse complement strand
GTCGCAGCGGCGCATTGCGCTGGCCTATACGCTCGAGTTCGGACTGGTCGGGGTGCTGGCCAGCGCCAGCGGTGTGCTGCTCGGTTTGCTGGTGCACAACATCTTTGTCTGGCTGCTGGCCGGGCTGGTCGACGCGGCCTTGCCGCCGCCCGGGCCCTGGCCCGCGCTGTTAGGGCTGGGCGTGGGGATGACGCTGCTGCTGGGTTTCGGGCTGCCACCGGTGCTGCAACTGGCGCGAGTGCCGCCGCTGCGAGTGATCCGGCGTGAGGTGGGCAACCTCAAGGCCAGCTCACTGCTGGTGCTGGCTGCGGGCGCGGGCGGCTTCGTCGCCTTGCTGATGGCGGTGTCGTCTGACTTAAAGCTCGGTGCGATCGCGGTCGGCGGCTTCGCGCTGGCGATCGGCGTGTTCGCGCTGCTGTCGTGGCTGGCGGTGCTGCTGCTGCGGCGGGTGGTGCCCGAGGCCGGCGTGCCGCGCTGGTGGACCTTCGGCGCCAGCGTGCCGCGCTGGCTGGTGCTGGCCACGCGACAACTGGCCGCGCGGCCAGCCTTTGCGGTGCTGCAGGTCTGCGCGCTGGCGGTGGGCCTGCTGGCGCTGGTGTTGCTGGTGCTGCTGCGCACCGACCTGATCGGGGCCTGGCGCAACGCCACGCCGCCCGACGCACCCAACCGCTTCGTCATCAACCTGCAACCCGACCAGGGCGACGCCTTCAAGCAGATGTTGGCCGAAGCCGGCGTGACGCGCTACGACTGGTATCCGATGATCCGCGGCCGGCTGGTGGCGATCAACGGCCGCGCGGTTGTGCCCGCCAGCTTCAGCGACGAGCGCGCGCAGCGCCTGGTCGACCGCGAGTTCAACCTCAGCCACGACAGCCGGCTGCCGGCGCACAACACGCTGGCCGGTGGCCGCTGGACCGCCGAAGAGGCCGACGTGATCTCAGTCGAGGAAGGCCTGGCCGTGACGCTCGGCGTCAAGCTCGGCGACCGGCTGCGCTTCGACATCGCCGGACAGCTGAAGGAGGGCCGCATCGCCAGCCTGCGCAAGGTGGACTGGGGCTCGATGCGGGTCAACTTCTTCGTCCTGTTCCCGCTGGCGGCGATGCCCGAGCTGCCGGCCACCAGCATCAGTGCGTTCCGGGCGCCGGACCGACCGGGCTTCGACAACGCGCTGTCCAGGCGATTCCCCAACCTCACCAATGTCGACGTGTCGGCGTCGATCGCCCAGTTGCAGCGCGTGCTGGAGCAGGTGATCCGGGCGGTGGAATTCCTGTTCGGCTTCACGCTGGTGACCGGGCTGGTGGTCTTGTTCGCTGCGGTCAGCGCCACGCGCGAGGAGCGGGCCCGCGAGTACGCCATCATGCGGGCGCTGGGCGCCAGCGGCCGCTTGCTGGCGCAAGTGCAGCGCGCCGAGTTGCTGGGTGTGGGTGCACTGGCCGGCACGCTGGCGTCACTGGCCGCGGTGGCCATTGGCTGGCTGCTGGCGCATTACGCCTTTGAGTTCAGCTGGAACCCGGCCCCGTGGGTGCCGCTGGCCGGTGCCGGCGCAGGCGCATTGCTGGCGTTGGGCGCCGGCTGGTGGAGCCTGCGCGAGGTGCTGCGCCGGCCGGTGCTGGAGACCTTGCGCCGCGCGGGTGCGGTCTAGCCGCAGCGCGCCGCAGGCGGCTGGTTCAGAACGTTTCCCAGTCGCTGCCGGCGGCAACCGCCAGCGGCGCAGCGCTTGCAACCAGCAGCGCTGGTGCGGCCTTCGGGGTCGCTTTCGGTGGCGCTTTCGGGGTCGCTTTCGGGGTCGCATTCTGGCGCGCTGCCGCCGCCTGCGGCTTGACCGCTGCCGGCCGCGGCCTGGCCACCGCGAGCAACCGCTCGACCACGGGCGAGGAGCCCGAGCCCAAAACGAAACGGTTGACCACCTCACCCAGGCGCAACGACTGCTGCTTCAGGCTTTCGGCGGCGGCGGCCGACTGTTCGACCAGTGCCGCGTTCTGCTGCGTCATCTGGTCGAGCTGCGAGACCGAGTTGTTGACCTGGCCGATGCCCTGGCTCTGCTCGCTTGCCGCCGACGAGATCTCGGCAATGATGTCCGACACGCGCTGCACGCTGGCCACGATCTCGCCCATCGTGCCGCCGGCGTCCTGCACCAGCCGGGTGCCGGCGTCGACGCGCTCGACGCTGGCGCCGATCAGCGACTTGATCTCGCGCGCGGCCTCGGCGCTGCGCTGGGCCAGGCTGCGCACCTCGCTCGCCACGACCGCGAAGCCGCGCCCTTGCTCGCCCGCCCGCGCCGCTTCCACCGCGGCGTTCAGGGCCAGGATGTTGGTCTGGAACGCGATGCCGTCGATGGTGCCGATGATGTCGCCGATTTTGCGGCTGCTGGCGTTGATCTGGTCCATCGTCGAGACCACCTGTGCCACCACCTCGCCGCCACGCCGCGCCACGCTGGCGGCCGAGGTCGCCAGCTGGCTGGCCTGCGACGCCGATTCAGCGCTTTGCCGCACGGCGCCGGCCAACTGCCCGATCGAGCTGGCCGTCTGCTGCAGGTTGGACGCCGTCTGCTCGGTGCGCTGCGACAGATCGGCATTACCGGCTGCGATCTCATTCGACGCGATGCCGATGTTCGAGGTCGCGGCCTGCACCGTCTGCAGCGAATCGTTGAGCTGCTTGACCATGTCGCCCAGCGCATGCATCAGCTCGCCGATCTCGTCGTTGCGCGTGGTCGTGATCTGTGCCTGCAGGTTACCGCTGGCCACTTCCTTGCTGACGGCCACCGCGCGCCCGATGTCGACCGCGATGCGGCGCTGGATCACCCATGCACCGACGATCGTGCCCGCGAC
The DNA here is from genome assembly GCA_031408155.1 of Rubrivivax sp. Taxonomy (GTDB): domain Bacteria; phylum Pseudomonadota; class Gammaproteobacteria; order Burkholderiales; family Burkholderiaceae_C; genus Rubrivivax. The sequence continues at coordinate 1,485 of JANOJJ010000196.1, read as the reverse complement.
GGCCAGCAGCCCGAAGACGACGAACAGCAAGCCGAGCCGGTGCGCGCGCTGCTGGGCAGCGTCAGCGTTGGCCTTGTGGATCGTTTCGGTCAAGGTCACGAGCGTGCTCATGCCTTTGGCCGCGGTGTCGAAGCTCTGTTCGGCAGCCTTCATCGCGGCCACGCCCATGTTGACCTCGACCGCAGTGAGTTCGATCGCCTTGCCGACCTGCGTCTGGTACTTGTCCAGCGCGGCGCCGATCGTGGTCACGACCCGGCGCTGCTCTTCAGTGGCGTCGGCGTGCTTGACCAGCTCGCCGAGCGCGCGCTGCGCGTTCTGTGCCTCGACCTTCACGCCGCTGACGAAGGCCGCGAGCTGCGCGTCGTCAAACGAGGCGAGGATCGCCAGCGTGCGGTAGATGCTCGCATGGGTCACGCCGAGCTGGGCGCGGGCAGCGCCGATCGCTTTGTAGTCCTCGAGATCGGCACAGAATTGGTCGAAGTCGCTCTTGGCAGTCTGCTGCTGCAGGATCCCATAGCCGCCACCGGCCGCCAGCGCCACCAGACCGGTGAGGATCGGCACGGCCAGCATTTTGGTTCTCAGTTTCACGATGTCTCCCTTGTCGACAGGCAGTGGCAAGAATCCGCGCGCCTCAGTGGTACACGCCGCCGCAGACCGCGGTTTCGCCCAGCTTCTCGCAGTACATCACCTTGGGCTCGATCTTCTTGCTCACCGGGTTGGTGAACTTGTATTCCTGCCAGGCACCAGCCGGGCTGGCCTTGACCATCGCGACGCGGTCCTTGACGAAGTACTTGCCGTCGACATCGGTCAGCTCGAGCAGATCCTTGCCGACCTGCTTGTCGTTGGCGCCATGCGCCAGGCACTTGCCGTCGAGGCCGTAGACCACGAGATAGAGGTCACGGTCGACGAACTTCTTGCCGGTGATCTCGGCATAGGCCTTGTCGACGCCGTTGGCCTTGGCGAAGGCCACGCCCTTCTTGACCATCGCCACGGCGTCGTCCTTGCTGGGACCACCGGGGGCCGCGAACGAGTCGAGGCACAAGGCCGCAGCAGCAGCAGCGATGACAAGGGTCAGAACAGGTTTCATGGTCGGTCTCCTAGGCGAGTGAGGTGGATTCAACAAGGATGCGGGCTGCCGGAGGTCGCAGCGCCGGCACGACCCTGAGGTCAATGAAACTGGTGTATCGACGCCTTCGACGGCCGACCGGAGTAGGGCAATCGTGCATGCAGGCGCGTTCCGTGCGCATCTCACGGCTGGCTCGGTCCAACAAAACGGCCCGCCGGAAGGGGGCGGGCCGTGGTATGAGAGGCTGAGCCGGTCACCACCCGGCCGTCGTGTCGTCAGTGCATCAGGCCCATTTCGGCGCTGCTCATCAGACCTTCGATGTCCATCAGGATCAGCATGCGATCGGCCACGCTGCCGATGCCGGTGATGAAGCTGGTGTCCACCGCCTGCGAATTCATCATCGGCGCCGGGCGCACCGA
>JANOJJ010000467.1:0-7216 GCA_031408155.1 Rubrivivax sp. | reverse complement strand
CTGGTGGGCCGACACGCTGCCCGGCCTGCTGAGGCGCCATTGCCTCCTGCCCTCTCGCGCGCGCCGTTATGGCGCCAGGTTCGACTCGAGCGCGGCACTTCGCGAGGGCTACGCCGAGTTGTTCGACCTGCGTCACGGCCCCCGTGGCGTCGACTATCCCTTCGTGTATGCGCACGGCGCGAACACGCTGCTGCAGGCGCGCGTGCTGGCCGACCTGGGCGTCAACCGCCGCCACGTGCTGCACCTGCGCCACCGCACGCGGCTGCCGCTGGGCGCTGCGGCCTACCTGAGCGCCGCCGGGCACCGGCTCGACTGCGGCCTGCAACGCGTGGTGCGCGTCAGCCCGACCGAAGTGCTGGTGCTGCTGCAAACCCGCATCATGGACGACTCGGACGACCTGCTCGCGCTGGTGGAAGACGGCTTCCTGGTGCGTGGCCTGCAGGTGGCGTATGCGGTGCAGGCCGATGAGGACGACTTGCTGCGTCGCGCCGTGAGTCGCATGCGGCGCCGCGTTGTCGAGATCGACGCCGGCGCGGATGACGTTCGCATGCGCCAGCTCTACATCGCCACCGATGCCGGTCGCCGCTTCGGCCGCGTGGCGGGCGAACGCAGCCCGATGCATGCCCATCGTCTGGGTGCGCGGCTGTTGGGTCAGCGCCGTCCGTCCGTGCAAAGCCAGTACCTGCGCAATCTGGTGGTGCGCGAACTGGCCGAATGGGGCGTCGATCAGGATCACCTGCAGATCACCTTCACCAGCCCGGCCTGGCTCGGCCAGACGCTGCACCTGCTGCTGCAAGGCAGTGCGTTCGAACTGGTCGACGAACGCAATCGGCTGCTCGCCTTCGGCAAGACCTGAAGGCCGCCGGCGCTCAGATCTTGGCCAGGCTGGAAACCACGCCCTCGAGCGCCTGTTTGAGCTTGAGCCTGGCCAACGCACGGCATTGCTCGGCGCTGGCGCCGGGCTGGGCATCGAAGGTGGTGGCGGTCTTCTCCGGTCGGAACAAGGTGGCCTTCATCGTCGGCGTCAGCGGCAGCAGCATCACGCGTGCGGTGATCACGCAGGTGCCGCCGGCGGTGATGCCACCCTCGACCTGGCTGGAGAAGGCCCACTTCGACGCCGGGTAGAGCTTCCATACCTTGGCCGGGATGCCGTCGGCCAGCATGGCCTTGGCGGTGGCGGCGTCCATCACCGCGCGGGTCGAATGGTCGTGCAGGATGGCCTTGGGTGGTGTTGCGGCCAGGGCGGCGCCGGCGGCTGCACACAACAGCAGCAGGACGATCAGCTTGGTCAGTTGCATGCGGGACTCATCGGTTCGGCGCGCCGGCTCCGGCAGCTGGCGACATGGTCGCGCAGTGTAGCGAGCACGGTCGTTGGCGGGCGCCCGGGTCGACCCTCGATCACCAGCGCGCCGGCAGCTTCATCATCAGCACGATGCGTTTTCCTTCGCTCGCCACGTAGCCGCCGATGGTCAACTGCTTGAAGATGCGGCTGACCATCTCGCGCGACGATCCGACGCGGTCGGCGATGTCCTGCTGGGTCAGCCTTTCGGCCACCACCAGCCGTCCACCCTCGTCCTGCGCCAGCTCCTGCAGCAGCTTGTTGATGCGCGTATACACGTCGTCGAGCGCCAGCCGCTTGACGGTAGCGGTCGAGCGCCGCACCAGCGCGATCAGCTTGTGCAGCAGGTGGAGTGCGAAGTCGGGGTGGCTGCCGAGGAAGTCACGCACGTTGGTACCGGTGACGACCACGCAGGTGGTGGGCCCGAGCGTCATCACCGAGGCCGAGCGCGGACCGCCATCGAGCGTCATCTCGCCGAAGTACTCACCCGGTCCCAGCGTGGTGTAGACCACTTCGCGCCCGTTGCTGCCTGCGCCGTAGACCTTGACCTTGCCCTTGAGCACGATGAAGATCGAATCGGAGTCGTCTTCTTGATTGATCAGCACGGCATTGGCCGGGAAGGTCTTGACACCGCCGCGCTCGGCCATGGCCTGCAGCAGTTGGTCGTTGAGGACGTTCGAGGACTCGGTGATGCTCATCGGAGGGTGCCTGGCCGGCACCGGGGCGGCGCCATCGGGGACAAGTATGCGGCAGGTCGACCGGGCCGCGGCTCCAGGGTGGCAGCGACCGCCGTGCGACGTCGATCGTCCGCGCCAGCGCCGCCACCCACCGCGCGTCGGTCGGGGCTTGCGACCCCGCCGGGGCTGCGCCAAGATGGGGCCGGACCGGTCAGATGAGTGGAGCGTGATGGCCAAGACGTCGCTGCGAGTGCTTGCAAGGGTCACTGCCGAGGGCCGCTGGGTGCTGTCGCCGGGCCTGCACGACGCGCCGGTGATGGACGTGCTGTGCTCGCACTTCGTGCTCACGCTCACGCTGCACCAGGCCGGACGCTTCAATCTGCGGCGCGACTGGAGCAGCCTGCTGTCGCTGATCGGTCGCCACCTGGTCTGGCCGCTGCCGGTGCTGACGCGGCTGCGCGGCTTCCTGCTCAAGCGCTGCAAGGGCAGTCCGCACTGGCGCGGCCAGGACTTGCTGTCTGACGAGGACTTCGTCGAACGACATGGTTGCTGGCGCGGGCCCTATGACGAAGGCACGCTCTTCTTCTACATCGACGAGTACATCAAAGACGCGCCGAAGGACCTGCTGGCCGTGTTGTCCAACACCTGCGAGTGGCTGGCGCGGCGGCTGAAGAAGCAATCGGCGCTGGTGCAGAAGAACATCGACGACCTGGCCGGCCTGCTGCAACTCAACCCGGCCGAGCGTGCGCTGCTGCTGTACGGCACGCTGGCGCGCTGCCAGCGCGACCTGCGCGGCCTGCTGGTGGAGTTCAAGGTCTCGAACGCGCAGGAGGCCTACGCCGCGCTGGCAGCGGTGGCCGGCGTCGATGCGCGCGAGGTGGCTGAAGCGATGCGCGCTGGCTCGCGTCTCGAGCGCATCGGCATGATCGAGAACCTGATCTCGGAGCAGAACATCACCGACCTGGCCGACTTGATGAAGGTCAGCGAGCAGCTGCCGCCGGTGTTGATGCGTGAATACGCCGGGCCCGGTGACCTGATGGCCGTCTTCACCCGGCCGGCGCCCAAGAGCGAGCTGCGGGCCGACGACTTCGCCTTCGTCCGTGACGATGTGCAGGTGCTGACCGACCTGCTGCGCAACGCCGCTGCCGTTCGCGCAGCGGGTGTCAACGTGTTGCTTTACGGCCCGCCGGGAACCGGCAAGACCGAGCTGGCCAAGGTCTGCACCCAGGCCGCCGGGCTGGAGCTCTACGAAGTGGAATATGCCGACCGCGACGGCAACAGCCTGTCGGGGCGTGACCGTTACCGCAGCCTGCAGATCAGCCAGGTCTTCCTCAAGGGCAGCCCGGGCGTGGCCCTGCTGTTCGACGAGGTCGAGGACGTCTTTCCGCCGATCAGCACCGAGGCGGCGCAACTGATCGCGCGGCTCGACAGCGCGGACGCCCCGGCCTCGGGCAGCGTCAGCGGCAAGGCCTGGGTCAACCAGATCCTCGAGACCAACCCGGTGCCGGTGGTCTGGATCACCAACCGCATCGAGCAGATCGACCCCGCGTTCCGGCGCCGCTTTCAATACCACTTGTTGCTGAAGTCGCCGCCGCCTGGCGCCCGCGAAGGCCTGGTCACGCGCGCGCTGCAAGGGGTGGCCGTGGGTGGCACGTTCCCGGCCAGGCTGGCCGAACGACGCGGCCTGACACCGGCGCAGATCCGCACCGCGGTGCGCTTTGCGCGCTTGGTGGGCGCTGATGCCGATGCAGCGGCGGTCGAAGGCCTGATCCTGCGCCAACTCGGAAACGCCGACCGCGCGCTGGGCGGCAGTGCCTCGCGCGAGAAGCCGGCACGGCCGGTGGTGACGAGCTACGACCTCGGCCTGCTCAACGTCGAGTCTCGCTTCGAGGTGCCGCGCATCGTCGAAGCCCTGCGCCGGCGTGGCCATGGCACGCTGTGCTTCCATGGCGCACCGGGCACCGGCAAGACGGCGCTGGCCGAGCATGTCGCCAGCGCCTTGCAGCGGCCGCTGATGATTCGTCAGGCCAGCGACATCGCCAGCAAGTACGTCGGCGAAACCGAGCAGAACATGGCCCGCATGTTCGAGGAAGCGACGACCGAAGAGGCGGTATTGCTGCTCGACGAGGCGGACAGCTTCCTGCGCAGCCGCCGGCGTGCCGAACGCACCTACGAGGTGACCGAAGTCAACCAGATGCTGCAGGGCATGGAGCGCTTTGCCGGCATCTTCGTCTGCACCACCAACCTGTTCGAGGACCTGGACGAAGCGGCACTGCGCCGCTTCACCTTCAAGATCCGCTTCCAGCCCTTGCTGCGCGAGCAGCGCGAGCGCATGTTCGTGGCCGAGACGCTGGGCGGTGACGCCGCCGCCTTGAACGACGAGCAGCGGCAGCGCCTGGGCGCGCTCGACCAACTCGTGCCGGGCGACTTCGCCGCCGTGCAGCGGCAGGTCGAGATCCTCGGCCTGGGCTTCGATCCTGACGGCTTTCTGGCCCAGCTCGAGAGCGAGCATCGGGTCAAACCCGAGGTCCGACAGCGCCGAGGCATCGGATTCCTGTAGGCAATGTGCACATTCGCTCGAAACAGCTGCTTACCGACCGCAGCGTCGCCAGATATGCTTCGAAACCCGCCTTGGTGGCGTGGCGTGCGGCACGGTACCGCGCCCAGGAAGGCCTCTTTTCATGCGTTCGTTTGTCGGTGACTCGTCGGTTTTGCTGTGGGTGGCGTCGGCCTTGATTGCCTTCCTGAGCGCACGCACCTTCGTCGAATACCTGCGCCGTCTCAACTACGACGGCCCGGTCCGACTGTGGCGTGAACTGTTGCTGGGCGCGGCCGCACTGACCAGTGGTCTGTGGAGCGCGCTGGTGATCGACATCAGCGCCCAGGGCGTCAGCTTCGATGTCGGCTATCACCCGCTCAAGATCTTCGGCTGCCTGTTGGCTACCTTCGCCGTCATGACGATGGTGCTGGCCTGGGTGACGTTCCGCCCGGCCTGGCCGTCGCAACTGGCCGCTGCCGCGCTGGCCGCGTTGACCGCGGGGATCCTGCAAGTCGCCGTGGTCTGGTCGATCGGTGCCGAGCCCGGCCTGTACTGGCGGGCCGAACCACTGGTCTTCGCGTTGATGCTGCTGTTCACCGGCATCGGTGTCTCCGGGCGCATGGTGGTCGGCGCCAGGCGAGGGGCGCCCGCTGATCGGGCGTCACGCCGTCTGCTGGCGTCGCTGGTCCTTGGTGCCTGCGTGGTGGCGGCGCAGGAACTGGTCCTGATTGCGTCGGGCGTGGATCGCCAGATCGTGTCGGCTCATGCGCGATTCCTGCCCGAAGTGGCCATCATGCTGTTGGCTGGCGCAGTGGTGCCGATCGGTCTGGTGCTGTTGCTGGTCGACCAGCGCAGCCAGCAACGCGCGCGGGCCTCCGAACGCGCGCGCCACCGGCGCCGGCACCTTGCCGGCGGCAACGAGTCGATGTTTTCCGACAGCGCCTTCATCGCCATGCCCGACGGTCAGAAGCCGCAGCAGCGTTGACAGGCTCAGAGGCTGAGACCCGTGCGGCCTGCGCGCGCATCAATGCGGTCCGCCTGATCGACAATCGAGCCATGCCTGTGCGAACTCCTGTCTACACCCGCGCTGCGGCTCTGCCGGCCATTCTGCTTTCACGCATCGTCGTCATCGACGGCGCGATGGGGACGATGATCCAGCGTCACCAGCTGGCTGAGGCCGACTTTCGCGGCCCGCGCTTTGCCGAGCACGGCAAGGACCTCAAGGGCAACAACGACTTGCTGGTGCTGACTCGGCCCGATCTGATCGGCGCCATCCACGCGGCCTATCTGGCGGCGGCCGGCGCCGACATCATCGAGACCAACACTTTCGGCGCCACGTCGATCGCGCAAGAGGACTACGGCCTGGCCGGAATTGCGCGCGAGATGAACGTCGAGGCGGCCCGCATCGCGCGCAGCGAAGCCGACCGTTTCAGCACCACCGATCGCCTGCGCTTCGTGGCCGGCGCCCTTGGCCCGACGCCGCGCACGGCCAGCATCAGCCCCGACGTCAACGACGCTGGCGCGCGCAACGTCAGCTTCGACCAGTTGCGCGACGCCTACCGCGAACAGGCCGAAGGCCTGCTCGACGGCGGCTGCGACCTGTTCATCGTCGAAACGATCTTCGACACGCTCAACGCCAAGGCCGCGATCTTCGCGCTCGACGAGCTGATGGAAGCTCGTGGCGAGCGGCTGCCAGTCATCATCTCAGGCACCGTGACCGACGCCTCGGGCCGCATCCTGTCGGGGCAGACGGTCGCGGCCTTCTGGCATTCGGTGCGCCACGCGCGGCCGCTGGCGGTGGGCCTGAACTGTGCGCTCGGCGCGGCGCTGATGCGGCCCTACATCGAAGAGCTGGCCAGCGTGGCCGGCGATACCTTCGTCAGCTGCTATCCCAACGCCGGACTGCCCAACCCGATGAGCGAGACCGGCTTCGACGAGACGCCGCCGGTCACGGCGGCGCTGATGGAAGACTTCGCGCGCAGCGGCTTCCTCAACATCGCCGGCGGCTGCTGCGGCACCACGCCCGAGCACATTGCCGAGATCGCGCGCCGGGTCGGCGCCTATCGGCCGCGCGGCCTGCGCGATCCGCTCTTCAGCGAACTGCTCGCGGCCTGATCAGGCGCCGATGAGCTGCGCCGCGGCGGCGCGATAGCGCTCGGCGGTGGCCGCGATCACCTCGGCTGGCAGCGCCGGCGCCGGCGCCTGCTTGTTCCAGGGTCGGCCGCCGATGCGCGCGGCCTCGAGCCAGTCGCGCAGGTACTGCTTGTCGAAGCTGGGCGGGTTCTCGCCCTCGCGCCACGACGACAAGGGCCAGAAGCGCGACGAATCGGGTGTCAGCACCTCGTCCATCAGCGTCAGCGTGCCGTCCGGGTCGAGGCCGAATTCAAACTTGGTGTCGGCGATGACGATGCCGCGTGCCAGTGCATAACCTGCAGCCTCGATGTATAACCGGATCGCCACGTCGCGCACCTGGACCGCGCGCTCGGCGCCGATCAGGGCCACAGTCTGCTCGAAGCTGATGTTCTCGTCGTGCGCACCGGCTTCGGCCTTGGTCGCCGGCGTGAAGATCGGCGCCGGCAGTCGGCTGGCCAGGGACAGGCCCGGCGGCAGGCTCAGGCCGCAGACGACGCCGGCGGCGCGGTATTCCTTCCAGCCCGAACC
>JANOJJ010000441.1:0-1615 GCA_031408155.1 Rubrivivax sp. | reverse complement strand
ATCGGCATGCCCTCTCCCGAGGTCGCGTACGCGATGCGCACGCCGTCGGCAGTGGTGCAAAACCTGATGTCCTGTTTCACTTCCCACCTCCGAAGCTGAGATGACAGGGAGCAGGCGACGCCCAACGAATGAAAGGGACTTCCCCTACTCCGAGCGGGTGGTGGCCCGCACGGCATCGGAGTGCCAAGATTGAGTTTCGCATGATCAATCTGAAAGGAGAGGGGAAGTCATGGACAAGGTTACTACGGTGGGCATCGATTTGGCAAAACGGGTATTTGCGCTTCATGGGGTTGACGCCTCAGGACGGGTAGTGCTGAGAAAGACCGTGCGCCGTGAGCAGTTCGTGGAGACAGTGGCCAAGCTCCCGCCCTGTCTGATCGGCATGGAGGCCTGCTCTGGATCGCACGAATGGGCGCGGCGCTTTCAAGGTTTCGGGCACACGGTACGGCTGATGGCCCCGGTGTTCGTCGCGCCGTACCGCAAGAGCGGCAAGAACGACGGTAACGATGCCGAGGCGATCTGCGAGGCAGTGAGCCGGCCCAACATGCGCTTTGTGCCGGTCAAGAGTGCCGAACAGCAAGCCTTGCTTACCCTGCACCGGGTGCGCCAGGGCTTCATCGAGGAGCGTACCGCGCTGATCAACCGGCTGCGCGCGGTATTGACCGAGTTCGGCGTGGTGCTGCCCAATCGCACGCAGTGGGTGCGGCGCGACGCCGTCGCCGTCGCTGAGCCGCTGCCGGTGCTCGCGCGCCAGGCGGTCGAGGACCTGCGTGCTCACCTGGTGCAGCTCGATGGGCGCATCGGCGCCTACGACCGGCAGCTCGAACAACAGGCTGGGCAAAGCGAAGCGGCCAAGCGCCTGATGCAGATCCGCGGCATCGGGCCGCTCACGGCCGTGGCGATCGTGGCCACGGTGGGCAGTGCGCGCGACTTTGCGAGCGGCAGACAATTCGCCGCCTGGCTCGGCCTGGTGCCGCGTCAGAATTCCTCGGGCGGCAAATCACGCCTGGGCCACATCAGCCGGCGTGGAGATGCGTACCTGCGCATGCTGCTCGTGCAGGGCGCCCGCTCGGTGCTCAACACCGCCGCACGGCATACCGATCGTCTGTCGCTCTGGGCGCTGTCGCTCCAGGCGCGTCGCGGTATGCACAAGGCCTTGGTGGGCATTGCCGCCAAGAATGCGCGCATCGCCTGGGCGCTGCTGAGCAAAGATCAGATGCTGCGCACGGTGTGATTAGTTTTTAGAAGGAGAATTTCCAGAGAAGACTGCAATCGTTGATGACGAACAGGTCAGACCGACGCCCGGACACTCCGATGAACTTGGCGGCAGCCCCACGATGCAGACTAACGTATGGGAACCGGGCGCGCGGCTTTCATCAGGGCCAGAGCACTCAAATGCTCGCAAACAGGCCGGTTACAGTGACGCAGTCAGGCCTCTTGAAATCGACCTTGCAGTTCCGGGGAACTGGGACACGGCTGGGAGTTTTGGGCTCGGATGGGGCTGCTGTGGCGTTTCCAGCGAATGAGATATGGAACTCTGATCTCGATGGCCCAAAACCCGCGGGTGCGCGACAGACGCTCATCGTAGATGGCCTGGATCTCGGCGTTCGTTTCC
>JANOJJ010000439.1:0-2616 GCA_031408155.1 Rubrivivax sp. | reverse complement strand
GCCGATTCCGGCCCTGGCCGAAATCCAGGTGGCACTCGAGCGCGCGGTGGCCGAGGTGACGCAGGTCACGGGGCTGGAGCTCAAGCGCATCATGCGCACCGGCACCGTGGCGAGTACCGACAACCGCAACTGGGAGTTGCTGCCGTCGCACGCCAGCAGTTCGCCCGAGCGACGCTTCTCGCAGTCGCGCGCGATCGCGCTCGACATGGAAAGCGCCACCATCGCAGCCAATGGTTTCCGTTTCCGCGTTCCCTATGGCACCTTGCTGTGCGTCAGCGACAAGCCGATGCACGGCGAGATCAAGCTGCCCGGCATGGCCAACCACTTTTACCGCGAGCGCGTCGATCAGCACCTGCGCATCGGCATGCGCGCGATCGAATTGCTGCGCCAGGAGCGCCCGGGCCGGTTGCACAGCCGCAAGCTGCGCAGCTTCGCCGAGGTAGCATTCCAGTGAGGGCGCCCGGCGGCGGCGGGTTGGGGCACAAGGGGCTTGACCGGGCTGCTTGTGGACCGACAGTCAGGAGCGACCGCTGAATCTGCGCCCGTGCGAGTCTGAAAACGTCAATCAACGACCCAGCCCGCGACGGCGCAGTTCGGGCTGCAGGAGAACATTCCATGCCAAGCCCACTCAACGGCGCCAGCGCCGGTATCCAAGCCATCCGCACCCTGGCCCTGGTCGGCCCCTCGGGCGCTGGCAAGACCACGCTGGCCGAAGCCTTGCTGCATCGGGGCGGCGCGATCGCGGCGCCGGGCAGCGTGGAGCGCGGCAGCACGGTCAGCGACTTCGATCCGCTCGAGCGCCGCATGCAGCATTCGCTCAACGCCGCGGTGATGCACCTCGACCGCGACGGCACCCGCATCCATTTCATCGACACCCCGGGCGGCCCCGATTTCCTGGGCCAGAGCCTGCCCGCGCTGGAGGCGGTGGAGACCGTCGCCGTCGTCATCAACGCGGTCACCGGCATCGAACCGATGGCCGTGCGCATGATGGAGTACGCCGCGTCGCGCCATCTCGACCGGCTGATCATCGTCAACAAGATCGACGCCGGCGCCGACAAGCTGCCGGCGCTGCTGGAGCAGATCCGCGCCGCCTTCGGCAAGGAATGCCTGCCGGTGAACCTGCCCGACGCGGGCGGGACCCAGGTCATCGACTGCTTCTTCAACCGCGACGGCCATTCCGACTTCGGCTCGGTGGAAAGCGCGCACCGCGCGCTGGTCGAGCAGGTGGTCGAGGTCGATGCGGCTCTGGTCGACCGTTATCTCAACGATGGCGACGTCGACCCCGCTGAGCTGCACGCGCCGCTCGAGCAGGCGCTGCGCGAAGGTCATCTGATCCCGGTCTGCTTCGTCTCGGCGCGCAGCGGTGCCGGCGTGGCCGAGTTGCTGGACGTGATCGTCAAGCTGCTGCCCAATCCGAGCGAGGCCAACCCGCCCGACTTCCTGAACGGCGAAGGGGCTTCGGCGCTGCCCATGCAGGCCAGGCCCGATGCGTCCCTGCACGCGCTGGCGCATGTCTTCAAGGTCACGGTCGACCCCTACGTCGGCAAGGTGGGGATCTTCCGCGTCTACCAGGGCACCATCGCCAAGGACAGCCTGCTGTACGTCGGTGACGGACGCAAGCCGTTCAAGGTGGCTCACCTGTTCATGCTCCAGGGCACAAGCCCGAACGCGGAACCGACCAGCGTGATGATCGCACTGCGACTGGCCTGCAGCGTCACCGCGTAGGCGATGCCGGCGACCAGCCCGAAGATGACTCCGGGCTGCAGTTCGAGCAGGCGCGCGACCACGACCGCGATGGCGACGATCGCGAGCGACCCCCAGCGGAAGCGGAGGTACGGCTGCGAGTCCGGTTGGATGCGCCGGGCCACCACCCGCACGACCTGCCATGCGGCGAGATTGAAGAGCACAAAGCTGAAGAAAAGGGTGATGACGAGCCGCAGCGACATCCAATTGAATCCCACGTTGGGATCCACCAGCGCACCGATCAGAGCGGCCAGCGCGAAGCCCGGCCACATGAGCCAGCCCGGTAGACCTGAGCCTTTCGCTCGGTTCCCCGGATGCTCGTTCCCCTCGCCCTGCGCGGGCTCAGCCTCTGTCTGCTCAGCCTCAACCGGCTCACGGCTCTTGCGGCCGAACTTGCTTCGCACCCACATCGTCACCGCTTGGTACCGGGAACCGACCACCGAGTTCAGCAGCGACGAAGGCCACCCGACGAGCAGCATCAGCACAACCGAGCCACCGCCGATCACCGCCCACTGGGTCGGGTCGGGGGCTGCCTGAAAGATCGTGCGCAGGGTGCTGAGCGCGCTCGGGTCGGCGATGCCCGTGGCATCCAGCCGTTCGGTGACGATCACTTCGACCAAGAGGCTGGGTGTGGTGATGGAGACGTCGTTCTGAAGGTCGACGCCGTTGGTCCAGCTCATCGCGATGATGTTGCGCGTGGTTGCAGCGTTGCTAAAGCGCACGTCTGCCCACGCCGGCGTCGCATCGAGGGAACGGGCCTCGTCGAGCGTCAGTGCGGAGGAGATGGTCGAACCGGGCGGTGCGAGGGTGATGGTCTCGCCGCCGGCGAGCCAACCGGTGTTCTCGAACCGCACGAGCAGGTCGAGAAACTCG
>JANOJJ010000406.1:0-12313 GCA_031408155.1 Rubrivivax sp. | reverse complement strand
GATCGATATAAAGTCGATCTGCTTTGCCAGTGTAATGGGAACTGTGTTTACTTCTACGAGCGGGTGCTCGAGCACGCCGACGCGCGGGCCGCGCTGACCCGGGGCGAGAAGCACGTGGGGCAGCTCAAGGGCACCCTGGTGAAGTGGATGAACGAGCTCTTCACCGGCCCATGGGACGAGGCCTACGTCGAGCGGCGGGCGCGCATCGGCCGGGTGCACGTGCAGATCGCCCTGCCCCAGCACTACATGGTGTCGGCGATGAGGCTTCTTTCGGGTCGACCAGCAGTGGCCGGTAGACCTCGATGCGGTCGCGCTCGCGCAGCGCCTGGTCTGCCGCGCAGGCCCTTCCCCAGATGCCCAGCATCAACGAGGACAGGGCCAGCCCATGCCGCTGCAGCACACCGCTGGCCTGCAACGCGTCGCGGACCGTGGCCGTGGCCGGCACCTGCAGCGCCGTGCGATCGATCCGGTGCGTCGCCGGACAGTAGGTCACTTCGATCGAAATCACCCCGGTGATCGATTCAGCGGGGTCCATAGACCTCTTCGGCGCGTTTGACGAAGGAGTCGACCAAGGTATTGGCCACGCGGTCGAACACCGGGCTGACCACCGCTTCGAGCGCCGCGCTCGAAAACGCATAGCGCATGTCGAACTCGATCTTGCAGGCCGGCTTGTCGCTGCCCGGGCGCCCCAGCGGGTGGAACAGCCAGGTGCCGTCGAGCAGTGAGAACGGCCCGTCGACGAGCTGGATGCGCACGCTCTGGTCGGGCACGTAGGCGTTGCGGGTCGTGAATGCGTGACGCACGCCCATGACGGCCAGCCCCAACCGCGCCATCACGTCGCCGCCGTCGTGCGGCAGCAGTTCGGCGCTTTCGCACCACGGCAGGAAGCGGGGGTAGTCCGGCACCGCGACCACGAGATCGAACATCTCGCGCGGCGAGTACCAGAGCAGGACCGACTTCTTGACGTGCTTCATAGAATGGACGGATTGTAGAAGTCCGCCCCCCTGCGCCGACACGTCCCGCACCTGCCGTGGCGTCGTCGCCCAGGCTTGCACGGCCGCATGCCGCCCTCACCTCACGCCCCATGGCCAACATTGCCGAGAATCGCCGCGCACGATACGAGTACAGCATCGAAGAGCAATACGAGGCTGGCGTGGTGCTGTCCGGCTGGGAAGTCAAGGCCATCCGCGCCGGACAGGTGCAGCTGACCGATGGCTACGTGCATATCCGCGACGGCGAGCTGTTCATGATCGGCTGCCGCATCAATGCGCTGGGCAGTGCCTCCACCCACGTGCTGCCCGAACCCGACCGGACCAAGAAGCTGCTGATGCGCAAGGAAGAGATCCGGCGCCTGATCGGCAAGATCGAGCAAAAGGGCTACACCCTGGTGCCGCTGAACCTGCACTACAAGGGCGGCCGCGTGAAGGCCGAAATCGCGCTGGCCAAGGGCAAGGCCCTGCACGACAAACGCGAAACCGAGAAGAAGAAGGACTGGGAACGAGAGAAGGGCCGATTGATGCGGCACAAGGTTTCTGGGCCGTCCAAGAACGGCTAGGCCAGCGCCGCCAGCGCCTGTTCGAGGTCGGCCTTCAATGCCGGCGCCGACTCCAGCCCGATCGAAAAGCGCACCAGCGTGCCGGCATACGGCGCCGGCTGGCGCATCGCCTCGAGGTCGTAGGGCACGGCCAGGCTGACCGGTCCGGCCCAGGAATAGCCGATCTTGAACAGCCGCAGCGCGTCGACGAAGGCGTCGACCTGGGTCGACGCGAAGCGCTCGTCGAACAGCACCGAGAACAGCCCTGCCGCGGCCGAGCAGGTGGCCTTCCAGTGCACATGGCCGGGGCAGCTGTCGAAGGCCGGGTGCAGTACGCGGCTGATCTCCGGCCGCGTGGTCAGCCAGGCGGCCAGCTCACGCGCGCTGGCGTCATGTGCGTGGTAGCGCAGGCCCAGCGACGGCAGCGAGCGCAGCACCAGTTCGGCGTCATTGCCGGCCACGCCGTAGCCTAGGTGCATGTGCACGAGCTTGATCCGTTCGTGCAAGGCGGTGTCACGCGTGGTGACCGACCCCATCAGCACATCACCGCCGCCCGAGGGGAACTTGGTCAGCGCCTGCATCACGACGTCGATGCCCAGCTCGAACGCCCGGAAGGCGATGCCGGCACCCCAGGTGTTGTCGAGCGCGGTGGTCACGCCGCGTGAGCGTGCCGCCTGCACCAGGCCCTGCAGGTCGGGGAACTCCATCGTCACTGAACCGGCGGCTTCCAGCCAAATGAGCCGGGTGCGGTCGCTGACCATGGCCGCCAGGCCGGCAGCGTCCAGCGGGTCGTACAAACGATACGTGATGCCCCAGCGCGCGAGGTCGGTGCGCGCCAGTTCGCGGCTCGGACCGTAGACGTTATCGGGCAACAGCATTTCGTCGCCCTGCTCGAGCAGGGCCAGGTTGGTGACGGCCACTGCCGCCAGGCCGCTGGGCACGAGCAGGGACGCGGTTCCCCCCTCCAGCGTGGCAATGCGCTCTTCGAGCGCGAAGGTGGTGGGTGTGCCGTGCAGGCCATAGGTGTAGCCGGCCTTGCTGCGCCAGTCGCGGCAGCGCAGCGCAGCGACGTTGTCGAACAGCACCGTCGACGCCTTGTAGACGCCGATCTGCGGTGCCGCGAAGCCCGTCGGAGCACGGTAGGGATGGTGGATCAGCTCGGTGGTGTCGAAGGCGCTCATGACGTTCGGAATCTTGTCAAACGGGCAGGCCAACGAGGTCATGTCCTTCGGTGCTCACGATGCGGGCGCGCACGAACTGGCCCATCTTCAGAGTGCGCGACGCCTTGTCGGGCGCCAGCAGGCGCACGCTGCCGTCGATTTCTGGCGCGTCGGCATAACTGCGGCCGCGGCCGCCACGGCGGCCCAGCGCAGGCGCGCTGTCGACCAGCACCTGCATCGTGGCGCCGACACGGCGTTGCAGCTTGGCGGCCGACACGGCTTCGGCCACCGCCATGAAGCGCGCGCGCCGCGCCTCGCGTTCAGCCTGCGGCAACTGGCCCGGCAACTGATTGGCCGCGGCGCCGGCCACCGGTGAGTAGGCGAAACAGCCGGCGCGGTCGATCCGGGCCTCGCGCATGAACTCGAGCAGGCGCTCGAACTCCGCTTCGGTCTCGCCTGGAAAGCCGGCGATGAAAGTCGATCGCACCACGATCTCGGGGCACAGCTCGCGCCAACGCGCCAGCCGCTCGAGGTTGCGCTCGCCGCTGGCCGGGCGCTTCATGCGCTTGAGCACGTCGGGGTGCGCATGCTGGAACGGCACGTCCAGGTAGGGCAACACATGGCCCGCGGCCAGCAACGGCAGGATCTGATCGACATGCGGGTAGGGGTAGACGTAGTGCAGGCGGACCCAGGCCCCATGCGCCTGGGCCAGCTGACCCAGCGCTTCGCACAGCTCGAACAGTCGCGTGCGCAGCGGCTTGCCGTCCCAGAAGCCGGTTCGGTACTTGATGTCGACACCGTAGGCGCTGGTGTCCTGGCTGACAACCAGCAACTCCTTCACGCCCGACTCGAAGAGCGCGCGCGCTTCGTTCAGCACGTCGCCGATCGGGCGTGAGACCAGCTCGCCACGCAGGCTGGGGATGATGCAGAAGGTGCAGCCGTGATTGCAGCCTTCGCTGATCTTCAGGTAGGCGTAGTGGCGTGGCGTGAGCTTGATGCCGGCCAGGCCACGAAACTCGGCGCGAGCTTCGGGCACCAGGTCGACGAAGGGATCGTGCGGCTTGGGCACGTGCAGGTGCACCGCGTCCATCACCTCTTGCGTGGCATGCGGGCCGGTCACGGCCAGCACCTTGGGGTGGATCTCTCGGATCAGGTTGCCGCCGGCCTGGCCCGTCTTGGCTCCGAGGCAGCCGGTGACGATGACCTTGCCGTTTTCGGCCAGCGCCTCGCCGATCGTGTCCAGGCTTTCCTTCACCGCGTCATCGATGAAGCCGCAGGTGTTGACGATCACCAGGTCAGCGCCAGCGAAGGTTCGCGACGTCTCGTAGCCCTCGGCACGCAGTTGCGTGAGGATGAGCTCCGAATCGGTCAGCGCCTTCGGGCAGCCGAGCGAGACGAAGCCAACGGTCGGTGCGCGCGCCGGAGCGTCAACTGGCCGGGCGGTGTGCGACGCGGTGGATTCCATCCCGCCATTGTCGATGATCAGCGACGCGGGCCCGATGCCACGCCTGCCGCATCACTCTTTGCCCGGGTTGCCCTGAAAGCCGGCGACACCGGGAAACAATGCGCCTTTCTGGATCTGCTCCTGCAGGCGATCGAACATCACCTTCGACTGCTCGAGGTAGGGGTTCATCAGGTTCTGCATCAGCGGCGTCTGCCCGCCCAGGAACTGCGTCCACAGTTCGGGCGTGAAGCTCTTCGGGTCGACCAGGCCCTTGCCTTGCTCGGCCATGCGCGCCTGCAGATCGATGAAGGCGCGCATGTTGTTCTCCATGAACACGCCCATCATGCCCTGCGTGGCGTGGCCGTAGAAGCGGATGATCTGCGCCAGGGTCTGGGTGTTGAACATCGGCAGGCCGCCTGATTCTTCTTCCAGGATGATCTGCAGCAGGATGCTGCGCGTGATCTCTTCGCCGGTCTTGGCGTCGCGGACCTCGAAGTCCTCGGCGGCCAGCACCATGCGCTTGACATCGGCCAGCGTGATGTAGCTGCTGGTCCGGGTGTCGTAGAGGCGGCGGTTGGGGTATTTCTTGAGCGTGCGCTTGCCGCCGCCAGGAGCGTCAGGGCCCGGTGCCGGGCTGCGGCGGGATGAAGGCATGCGCGGGGACTCCTGCGGGGGCACGAGAAGCGGCTCGTGCGGGTCATTCTAGGAGCCCGGTCGCGGCACCCCGCTGCGGAGTTTCCCGGCGCGTCCGGGATCGGCCACCGGCGGCGCTGCGCGCGCCGCGCCTGTCAGCGCCGGCGCGCGTGCAGCACACCGGGCACCCGGGCCACGCCGCGCAGGGCCTGGGTCAGCCGCGCGGCGTCCTCGGCCTCGACGGTGAACACCATGCGTGCCGTGGCCCCGCCCTGCCGCGGCCGCGACAGGGTATTGACCGCGGTGACGTTGAGCCGTTCTTTGGCGAACACCTCGGAGATGTCGCGCAGCAAGCCTTGGCGATCATCGGCCTCGATGGTCACGTCGAGCGGGTACAGCGCCGGCTTGTCGCTGCCGGCGTTGCCCCATTGCACTTCGATCGCGCACCCGGGAAAGCGCTGCGCCATGTGGGTCAGGTTGCTGCAGTCGCGGCGGTGCACCGCCACGCCCTTGCCGCGCGTGATGAAGCCGCCGATGGCGTCAGGCGGGGCCGGCCGGCAGCAGCGCGCCAGCACCGTCATCAAGGATCCCATGCCCACCACCAGCACGCCGCCCGAGCCGGCGCCGCTGCGCGAGCGCTTGAGCAGCGGTGCGTCGGCGTCGGCCGCCGCTGGCGCGGCCGGACGCAGCAGGTTCTCGATAGTGCGCAGCGAATACTCGTCCTTGCCCACCGCCTCGAACAGGTCATCGGCCGACTTGAAACCCAGTTGTTCGGCCAGGTGTTCGAGCTTGAGTGCGGTCCGGCCCTCGCGCTGGAGCAGCTTGTCCACCAGTTCGCGGCCACGCGCGATAGTCCCGCCCAGCGCCTGCGCGTTGAACCAGGCCCGCACCTTGGCCCGCGAGCGAGCCCCCTGCAGGTAGCCCAGCTCGGGGTTGAGCCAGTCCATCGACGGCCCACCCTCCTTGGCGGCCACGATCTCGACCGTCTGGCCATGCTGCAGCGCCTTGTTCAGCGGCACCATCGCGCCATCGACGCGCGCGCCGCGGCAACGGTGCCCGAGGTCGGTGTGCAGCGTGTAGGCGAAATCGATCGGCGTTCCGCCGGCGGGCAGGTCGATGATGGTCGCCTGCGGCGTGAAGACGTAGATGCGGTCGTCGAAACCGCCACCGGACACCGCAGGCCCGCCGCTGGCGAAGTCGCGCTCCCAGGCCAGCAGTTCGCGCAACACGGCCTTGCGCGCTTCGGCCAGGCGCTGCTCGTAATCGCCAGCCGCGCTCACGCCGCCGTAGCCGCGCGCGCCCGCCTCCTTGTACATCCAGTGCGCGGCCACGCCATGCTCGGCGTGCTCGTGCATGGCCAGGGTGCGGATCTGGACCTCGAGCGGTCGTCCGTCGTTGGCCAGCACCACCGTGTGCAAGGACTGGTAGCCGTTGGGCTTGGCGCGCGCGATGTAGTCGTCGAACTCGCCGTCGACCGGGCGCAAGGCCCCGTGCACCTGCGCCAGCGCCGCGTAGCAGGCGGCCTTGTCGTCGACGATCACGCGCAGCGCGCGCACATCGAACACCTGCTCGATCGACAGCCGCTTGCCCTGCATCTTCTTCCAGATGCTGTACAGGTGCTTGGGTCGGCCCTGCACGTCGGCGCGCAAATGAGCCTGATCGAGCAGCGCTGCCAACTGTGCGCGCGCCTGCTCGACGCCGTGCTCACGCTCGGTGCGCTTTTCATCGAGCAGGCAGGCCATTTGATGGTATGCCGCCGGGTCGAGAAAGCGAAAGGCCAGATCCTCCAGCTCCCACTTGATCTGCCAGATGCCCAGCCGGTTGGCCAAGGGCGCGAAGACCTGCTGCGATTCGAGCGCCAATGCTGCCGGGCATTCACGTTTGCTGGCCGCGTAGTAGCGCAGCGTCTGCAGGCGCGACGCCAACCGCAGCAGCACCACCCGCAGGTCGCGACTGAAGGCCAGCAGCATCTTGCGCACGCGCTCGGTCTGTAGCGCGCGCTGCTCGTGACCCACCTGCGCGGTGCGCGCAGCGCGCTGGATCTGCACCAGCTTGCGCGTCAACGTGACCAGGCTGGCGTACGACGGCCCGAAGGCGCGGCTGACCATCTCCTCCGGCCGCGTCAGGTAGTCCCCGGCGTAGACCAGATAGGCCGCGGCCTGCATCGACGGTGCCGCACCGACCGCACGCAGGATCCCGGCCACGCCCTCGGCATGGCCGAGCGCGTCCTCGCCGGTGTCGAGCATCTGCCCGGCCAGCAGCGGCTCGGCAAACGCGCGCGCGCGCTGCAGCGCAGACTCGCCGTCGGCCCCGGGGCCGCCGCTGTCAGTCAAGCGGACGATGGCGGCCGCGGCGCGCGGCAACTCGGCAGCGCTGGTCTTCATGGCCGGAGCAGGAACTCCCGCACCACCCGGCGCTGCTCGGGCTGTACCAGCATCGGCGCATGGCCGACATCGGCGAACTCGTGCAGCTGCGCCTTCGGGCCGCGTTGCGTCATGGCCTGTGCGGTGGCGGGTGACAAGAGGTCGGACAAAGCCCCGCGCAGCAGCAGCGTGGGCAGCTTCAGCGAGTCCCAGGCCTGCCACAACATCGCCTGCCCGGCCTGCGCCAGTTCGGGCGTGATGGCGCGCAAGGGCACGGCGATAGCCGGGTCGTAGTGCGACTTGAAGCCGTCACCGTCGGCCTTCAGCTGTGGCCGGGTCAGCGCCAGCCATTGCTCGCGTGTATGCGGGCCGAAACCGAGCGAGATGGCCCAGATCGCGTCGGCCGCCTCGTCCAGCGAACCCCAGCGCACCGGCGCGCCCAGGTAGCTGCCGATGCGCTGCAGCGCCGCCGGCTCGATCACCGGCCCAACGTCGTTGAGGACCAGGCGACGCAGCGGCGAGTTCGGCAGCGCGGCCAGTCCGAGGCCGATCAGGCCGCCCATCGAGGTGCCGACCCAGTCGACGCGGTCGCCATCCAGCCGCGCCAGCAGCGTGACCATGTCGGCCACATAGGCGGCAATGGCATAACCCAGCGGGTCGGCCAGCCAGTCGGACTGCCCGCGGCCAACCACGTCGGGGCAGACCACCCGGTAGACGGACGACAGGTCGGCGGCCAGGGCATCGAAGTCGCGGCCCTGCCGGCTCAGCCCGTGCACGCAGACCAGGACACGGCGGTTGGCCGGGTCGCCCCATTCCCAATAGGCCATGCGGTGCAGGCCACGGCTGTCAAGACACTGGACGTGGCGCAGGCGGGGCTCGGTCATGATCGTGCAAGGCGACGGTCGATAATCGACGGATCGTAACCACTGCCGGAGCGGCCCCATGTTGAAAGGCAAGACAGCCCTGGTCACGGGCTCCACCAGCGGCATCGGCCTGGGCATGGCGCTGGCGCTGGCCAGGAACGGCGCACGGGTGATGCTCAACGGCTTCGGTGACGTCAACGGCGCGCTGGCCCAGGTGCGTGCGCACGACCCCGAGGCCATCCACGACGCCGCCGACATGAGCAAGGTCGAGCAGATCGAAGCCATGGTGCGTCGCTGCGAGCACGAGCTCGGCAGCGTCGACATCCTGGTCAACAACGCCGGCATCCAGCATGTGGCCGCGATCGAGAGCTTCCCGGTCGAGCGCTGGGACGCCATCATCGCCATCAACCTCAGCGCGGCCTTCCACGCCATGCGGGTGGCGCTGCCGGGCATGCAGCAGCGCAACTGGGGCCGCATCATCAACCTCGCCTCGGTGCACGGCCTGGTGGCCTCGGCCCAGAAGAGCGCCTATGTGGCGGCCAAGCATGTCGTGATCGGTCTGACCAAGGTGGCTGCGCTCGAGAACGCGACCACTGGCATCACCGTCAATGCCATCTGCCCGGGCTGGGTACTGACGCCGCTGGTGCAAAAGCAGGTCGAGGCACGCGCCAACCAAGACGGTGTGGACGCTGAAGAAGCCAAGCGCCGGCTACTGGCCGACAAGCAACCCTCGTTGCAATTCACCACCGCCGAACAGCTGGCCGAGCTGGCGATCTTCATGTGCTCGCCGGCCGGCGACAACATCCGCGGCGTGGCCTGGAACGTCGACGGCGGCTGGGTGGCCCAGTAGCAATGCTCACCTCGGCGACAACTGCACGCTGCCGCTGACGGTGGCTGTCACGGCGGCCTTGCCGGCCTCCACCGGCAGGCTCTCGTCGGCCCCGGCGGGGCGCATAACCTGGGCCCGCAACATGGGTTGCGGGCTGATGGTCATGTCGGTGCCTTGCACCTGCACCTCGCGCAGCGACCAGCCGCCGAAGCCGAACTGCCGCGCCACCTGCTCGGCCTTGGTCTTGAAGCGGCTGATGGCCTGGGCGGTGACCTCGGCTTCCACCTTTTCGCGCGCTTCGCGCGACAAGCCGAACGACGTGCGCGCGATCGTCAGGGTCTGGATGCGGCCGGCCAATTGCGAGATGGCGGGGATGTCACGTCCCTCGACCACCAGCTCCGCGCTGCCTGTCCAGCCGCTGCTGCCTGCCTTGGGCGAATAGCGTGGATAGAGCGAGAAGTTGCCGGTCTGCACCTCCAGCAAGCCCGGCTTGACGGATTTGCGCGCCTCGGTCAAAGCCGCATCCAGCGCCTGCTTGAGCTGGCTTTGCACCTGTGCGGCATCGCTGCCTTCACGCGTTGTGGCAAAGACGATGCTCAACTGGTCCTTGGGCACCTCCAGCGTGGCGCTGGCATTGAGCACCACCACATTCTGCGGCGCGACGGTGCTGACGAAGGGTGCCTGAGCCTGGGCCGACACGGCCGCGCCCAGCAACAGCCAGGCGCTGGCCTGACGGGCATTGATGGTCGAATGCATGCAGTTCCCTTGAAAGCGATTCGAAGCAGCATAACGCAGCGCCGTTGCGGCCCTCGAGCCCCGGCGCGCGACGCAAGTTTGTAACAGATGGTCAGACCGGCGTCGATTGGTCGGGTTCGCTCGTTTTCGACCCTGAGAATGCCGCTGTTACAATTTCGGAGGTCGACCCATGAACGCACCTGCCAACGCCAGACCCGACCGCATCGTCGTCGTCGATGACGACGCCCGCATCCGTGACCTGCTGCGTCGCTACCTGTCACAAGAAGGCTTCGAGGTGCTCCTGGCCGAGGATGCCAAGACGCTCAGCCGCGTGATGACACGCGACACCGTCGACCTGATCGTGCTCGACCTGATGCTGCCGGGCGAAGACGGGCTGTCGATCTGTCGCCGCCTGCGCGCTTCGAACGACCTGACGCCGATCATCATGCTGACAGCCAAGGTCGAAGACGTGGACCGCATCGTCGGCCTGGAGGTGGGCGCCGACGACTATCTGCCCAAGCCCTTCAACCCGCGCGAACTGCTGGCCCGCATTCATGCCGTGCTGCGCCGCCGCCCGGCGCCCGAGGCGCCCGGCGCACCGTCCAAGGACGCACAGAGCGTGAGCTTCGGCCCCTTCGAGTTCGACCTCTCGTTGCGCCGCCTGATGAAGGACGGCCAGCAGATCGCGCTGACCACGGGCGAGTTCTCGATGCTCAAGGCGCTGGTGCGCCATCCGCGCCAGCCGCTGTCGCGTGACAAGCTCGCGCAACTGGCACGCGGCCGTGAGTTCGAACCCTTCGACCGCAGCCTGGACGTGCAGATCTCGCGCCTGCGCAAGATGCTCGAGCCCGACCCGGCCCAGCCGCGCTACATCCAGACGGTCTGGGGCGTGGGCTATGTCTTCGTGCCGGACGGTGCGAACTGACCCCGCTTTGAACCCACCGTCTCAGTGCGACCTGAGCTGCTGCCTCTGAGCCTTTTCTGGCGCACCTTCTTCTATCTGGCCGTGTTGCTGGCTGGCGGCGTGTTCGCGTGGGTGCAGACCCTGCGGGCGCTGGAGTTCGAGCCGCGTGCGGTGCAGGCCGCACAGCAGACGGCCAGTCTGGTCAACCTGTCGCGCGCGGCGCTGCGCCAGGCCGACGGCATCAACCGCGTGGCCATCCTCAAGTCGATGGGCACGCAACAGGCGGTGCGGGTCGCGCCGCGCGAGCCGGGCGACAAGTGGGAGCCATTCGAGGTCGACCGCTTCACGCGCCGCGTCAGCAGCGAATTGCGCGCAGACCTGGGGCCGGACGCGGTGGTTGCGCGCAGCGTCAACGGCAAGCCCGGCATGTGGGTCGGCTTCACCATCGAGCGCGACCGCTACTGGCTGCAGGCCGAAGTCGCGCATGCCTCGCCGCTGTCGGGCAACACCTGGTTCGTCTGGATCGGCATCGCGCTGCTGGCCACGCTGATCGGCTCGGTGGGCGTGGCGCGGCTGATCAACCGGCCGCTCAAGCAGCTGTCGTTCGCGGCCAGCCGCATCCGCGGCGGTGACCTCGATTCGCGCCTGGACGAGAACACGCTGACGAGCGAGATCCGTGAGGTCAACATGGGCTTCAACCGCATGGCGCGCGAACTGGCGCGGGTCGAGGAAGACCGCGCCGTGATGCTGGCTGGCATCAGCCACGACCTGCGCACACCGCTGGCGCGCTTGCGTCTCGAAACCGAGATGAGCGTGTCCGACGAAGAGGCCAAGCGCAACATGGCCGCCGACATCGACCAGCTCGACGCCATCATCGACAAGTTCATGGACTACGCCCGCCCCGGCGAGACGCAAGTGGGCCCGATCGACGTCGCCCGCCTGATCGAGAAGGAAGCGACGTCGTTCCGCGACCCGACGCAGATTCGCATCATCTCGCGCGTGGCGGCCGACTTGCGTGTGCTGGCCGACGAGACCGAGCTCGAACGCGTCTTCCTCAACCTGTTCGAGAACGCCCGCCGCTATGGCCGCGGCACCTACACCGGGATGGCCGACGTGCTGGTCACGCATGTGCGGGCCGGCGCCTGGGTGATCCTGACCGTGCGCGACCATGGCCCCGGCGTAGCGCACGAAAAGCTCGGCCAGTTGACCACGCCCTTCTTCCGTGGTGACGCCGCGCGCACCGCCGCCACCGGTGCCGGCCTGGGCCTGGCCATCGTCGAGAAGGCCCTGCTGCGCATGGGTGGCAGCCTGGAGCTCAACAACGCACCGGACGGCGGGCTGATGGCCCACGTGCGTCTCAGACGCGCGCCTTGACTGTGCGGCCTGAGCCGGGGGGTCGTGCAGGCAGGGATCCGATCGCCTGTCAGTCCAGGTCCGGCAGCGGCCCGGCAACCAGCACCCGGTTGCGCCCGCCATGCTTGGCGCGGTACATGGCCGCGTCGGCCTGCAGCAGCAGCCCGGTGAGGTCGACTCCGAAATGCTCCGTCGATGCAAGCCCCACGCTGACGGTGACATGCCGGGGCTGGCCGCCTTGACTGGGCAGCGCGGCATCGGCGATCGACGTGCGCAGGCGTTCGGCAAACGGCAGGCCCTGTTCGACGCCGCAATGGTCGAGCAGCAGCACGAACTCCTCGCCGCCGAAGCGCGCGACCAGGTCGCCCAGGCGCGGCAAGCGGCGTATGACCTTGGACACCTCGACCAGCGCCTGGTCGCCGGCCACGTGACCGTAGGTGTCGTTGAACTGCTTGAAATGGTCGATGTCGAGCACCACCACCACCGTCGCGTAGC
>JANOJJ010000363.1:0-6614 GCA_031408155.1 Rubrivivax sp. | reverse complement strand
CATCTTTGAGCGACCGCTGGGCGTCGAGCAGGCGCTGCAGGCCGTCGACAACTGGCTGAATCACCCTTCCGCCGTCATCGTCAATCCCGGGCCACGCCACCATGGCCTGCTGGGCCGCTTGCTGCTTGCAGCGGGTACGGCGGGCAATCTCACCACCGATGCCCACCTGGCTGCGATTGCGATCGAACACAACGCAGTCTTCGCGTCGTTCGACCGTGATTTCGAACGGTTCGCTGGCCTGCGGTTCGAGTTGCTGAAAGCATGATCACCATCCCGCTGCCTTCCGGCCAGAAACCCGCGTACGCCCCAACGAACCAATTCGCCGCGGCCGACGGCGAACTGGTGGTCGGCGGCAAGCGCCTGTCGCAGTTGGTCGCCCAGGTTGGCCAGAGGCGCCAGGTCAAACTGCACTACGCGATGAAGGCCAACCCGATGCCGGCGCTGGTGGGCCTGATGGCCGGCTTGGTCGACGGCATCGACGTGGCCTCTGCCGGTGAGCTGAAGGTGGCGCTGGACGCCGGCGCCGACCCGGCCGAGATCAGCTTCGCCGGGCCTGGCAAGCGCGACCCCGAGCTGCGCCAGGCGGTGGCGGCGGGCGTGCTGGTCAATGTCGAATCGGCGCGTGAGCTGCCGGTGCTGGCGACGGCGTCGCAGGCGCTGGGCCTGCCCGCGCGAGTGGCGGTGCGAGTCAATCCCGACTTCGAGCTCAAAGGTTCGGGCATGAAGATGGGCGGCGGGCCCAAGCAGTTCGGCATCGACGTCGAGATGGTGCCCGACGTGCTGCGCCAGATCGGGCAGCTCGGGCTGGCGTTCGAGGGCTACCACCTGTTCGCCGGGTCGCAGAACCTGAAGGCCGAGTCGATCTGCGATGCGCAGTGCAAGTCGTACGAACTGGCGCTGCGCCTGGCCGCGCACGCACCCACACCGGTGCGCTTTCTCAACCTGGGCGGGGGCTTCGGCATTCCGTACTTCCCGGGCGAGCAACGGCTCGATCTGGCGCCGATCGGCGCCAACCTGGCTGCCCTGGTCGAGCGGGCCGCGCGCGAGATGCCTGCGGCGCATCTCGTGATCGAGCTCGGCCGCTACCTGGTCGGCGAGGCCGGCATCTACGTCACGCGGGTGGTCGACCGCAAGCTGTCGCGCGGGCAGGTGTTCCTGGTCTGCGACGGCGGTCTTAACCATCACCTGTCGGCGTCGGGCAACTTCGGCCAGGTGCTGCGCAAGAACTACCCGGTGACGATCGGCAACCGGGTCGCCAGCGCGGAGCGTGAGGTCGCATCGGCGGTCGGCCCGCTGTGCACGCCGCTGGACCTGCTGGCCGACCGGATGGATCTGCCGCCGGCGCAGATCGGCGACCTGGTGGTGATCTTCCAATCAGGCGCTTACGGGGCCAGCGCCAGTCCGCAGCCCTTTCTGGGGCACCCGGCCTGCGTGGAAGTGCTCGTTTGAGCCCCTGGTTCGGGGGGCTGGCATGCCTTGTTCACGCTGAGTGCTTGGCCTAGCATGTCCTCTAGCTCACTTCGCTCGGAGATTGCATGTTGCGCAAATTGATGGTGGCCGGCTTGATCGGTGTGGCCGCAGCGGGGTCAGCCGTCGCGCAGACCGCGTGCCCATGCGCCGGAGGCAGTGGCGTATTGCTCGGCCAGACCCAGCTGGCGGCCGACTTGACGGGCAACACGGTGTGTGCGGTTCTGGGCACCGAGCGCTGGCAAGAGTGGCACGATGGAACCAGTCTGTTCGAACTGGGCGAGAACTTTGCCAGCCCTGACCTCGTCGGATCCTGGTCGACCACCGCGTCCGGTCAGGTCATCTACAACTACGGCTCGGGTGGCGCCTACACCTACGCGGTGTGCAAAGAAGGTCTCAACCACCACTTCTGCGGTGCTTCGTTCGGTGGTCGTGATGTGACCAACGCAACCGTGCGGCCTGGCAAGGCGACCTGCGGCGCGCCGGCATTGGCAGCGCGAGGAGTGACGATACAGCTGGCTCCTTCGAAGAAGCGCCCCTGAGTCGATGGCGCCTGCGGCCCGCATCCCGGGCCTGAAAGCCGCAAGGTGGGCCTGGCCCGCTTATGCGGCTTTTGTCGTTTATGGGAGCCTGGTCCCGCTCGACTTTCATGCCCTGCCCTTGGACCAGGCGTGGCAGCTTTTCAAGCAGGCGCCTTTCTTGACGCTCGGCGTCGAGTCGCGTGCCGACTGGGTGGCCAACGGTGTGCTCTATGTGCCGATGGGTCTGCTCGGCGCGCGCGCGCTGGGCACTGGCGGGTCGCGCGCCGGTCCTGCGCTGCTGGCCCTGGCCATTGCCGGCGTGCTGGCCTTTGCGGTCGAATTCGCGCAGTTGTATTTTCCGCCGCGCACGGTGTCGCAAAACGACCTGCTGGCCGAATGGCTGGGCAGCCTGGTGGGCGTGCTGGCCGCGCTGGCATTGGGCCCCTGGTTGGACCGCTGGCGGCTGGCTTGGGGGCAGCAGGCGCCCGCGCTGGCCAGGCTTGCGCTGACGGCTTATGTGGTGGCTTATGTGCTTTACGCCTTCTTCCCGTTCGATCTGTTGATTTCGCGCCCGGAGATCGGAGGCAAGCTGGCATCCGGCACCTTGTCCTGGACGTTTGCGCTTTCATCTGAACGTTCGTGGCCGCGTGTGCTGCTGCAATGGATGGTCGAGTTGCTGCTGACCGTACCGGTTGGCATGGCGTTGACGGCCGGGCGCGCGCATCGACTGGCCCTGGGCGTTGCCCTGGCGGCCGGGGCCTTGCTGGGGTCAGCGATCGAGATCGGCCAGATCTTCATCGCCAGCGGCATCAGCCAGGGTGGGTCGGTCATCAGCCGCATGGCGGGCGTGGCGATCGGCGTTTGGGTGTGGGGGGTTTGGCGGCCCGGCAGTCTGCAGGCCGTGCAGAGCTGGCTGAGTCGCCACCTGCGCGCATTGCTGCTCGTCTACCTTGTCCCGCTCGGGTTTGCATCGGGCTGGGGTCGGCAGGACTGGGCCGGCTGGGAGCGCGCGCTGCAGTCTTGGGACGAGTTGAGATTGATGCCCTTCTACTACCACTACTACACAGCCGAGGCCGTGGCCTTGACGAGTCTGGGCAGTGTGGTCGTGATGTACGCGCCATTGGCCATCCTGGGCTGGGCGCGCAGGGTCAGCGCGGGCGGCGCCGGCTTGCTGGTGGCAGGCATCGCGGTCGTGATCGAGGCCGGCAAGTTGTTCATGAGCACGACTCACCCGGACCCGACCAACGTGGGCCTGGCGGGGCTGTCGGTCTGGCTGCTGGTCAAGGGTCTGGAGGTGGCCGGTCGCCACGGGCGGCCGGGGCTGCCTGGGCGACGTGAGGCACGCGCGGCCGAGCCGCCGTCGCTCGACCGGCGCGCGCTGCCCGTGCTGCTCGACCGTGCCGGCATCCGGCGCTGGTTGCTGCCACTGACGGTGCTGCTGCCGGTGATGGTTGCGGCCGCCACCTGGCCAGCCGCACCTGTCGTGGTGCTGGCTGTGGTGGCGCTTGCTGCAGCTGCCAGCTGGTGGTTGCCGGCCTCGGTGCTGGTGATCCTGCCGCTGGCGCTGCCGGTGTTCGACCTCGCCCCGTGGTCGGGGCGCTTCTTCTTCGACGAGTTCGATCTGCTCTGCGCGGCCTGCCTGGCGGTCGGCTGGGCGCGCGTGCGGCCGCGATGGTTCGGCTCCGGCGACCAGGGCTTGTCGACGATTGCCTTCATGGTCTTCGGCATCAGTCTGAGCATCAGTGCCGCCGTCACCGTGGCTGGCGCGTGGGCCTATGACTTGAACACCTTCTCCCACTACCACAGCGCCTTCAACGGGTTGCGCATTGCCAAGGGTGCGCTGTGGGCCTGGCTGTTCGTCTGTCTGTACCGGCCGTTGGTCAGGTCCCAGCCGGAGTTGGCGCGCTGGTTTCACGCCGGCATGGTGGCGGGGCTGGCCTTGACCGTGCTTGTCGTGCTGTTGGAGCGCAGCGCATTCGTGGGCTTGCTCGATTTCTCGACCGACTATCGCGTCACCGGTCCGTTCTCGACCATGAACAAGGGTGGCGCCTACATCGAGTGCTACCTGGCGGTGGCGTCGGCCTTCGTGATGGCGGAGATCGTGCTCGCCCGGCGGCCGGCCGGGTTCTGGGGCGGATCGATCCTGCTGGCGCTGGCGACCTATGCCGTCTTCGTGACCTACTCGCGCAACGGCACTGTCGCCCTGGTCTGCGCCCTGGGCGTGGTGTTGGCCGGGGGCTGGCGGCTGCGGCGCCGGCAGGGTAGGGCGCTGCTGCCCTTGATCGTCGTTTTCGGGTTGGTGACGGTGGTCGCCGTGCCGGTGTTGGGTGGCAGCTTCGCGCGCGAGCGGCTGGGCACCATCGGGCGCGACTTGCAGACGCGCTGGACGCATTGGAGCGTTGCGCTCGACCTGCGCGACGACCGCGTCTCGACAGCGCTGCTGGGCGCCGGACTGGGGCGCTTTCCTGACCTGCACTACTGGCATAGCCGCACCGAAGTGCGCGCCGCGGGCTTTCGGCTCGAGCCGGGGTCGGGCAACCCGTTTCTCAGGCTCGGCCCCGGCGCCACGGTCTACATCGAACAGATCGTCGATCCTCCCGCCGGCCGGAACTGAAGCTGACCATCAACGTGCGCAGTGACGCCGCGGCGCCGGCGCTGTCGGTCACGCTGTGCCGCAAATGGACCTTGACCTCGGACGAGTGCGAACAGGTGCAGGTCGCCGGCATCGACGCACCCGGCATCTGGCAGACGCAGGCGCTGGCCATACCAGCGCTGCCGCCGGCCCGCAATCCGATGGCATCGTGGCTGCCGGTCAAGTTGTCGCTGGCAACGCCGGCCACGGGCGCTGCCGTAGAGGTTGACAACGTCAGCCTGGTGGCCGCCGGGGGCGGCAGCGAGCTCGTCCGCAACGGCTCGTTTGCCAGCGGCATGGACCGCTGGTTCTTTGCCACCGACGTCGACCCGCCTTGGCACATCCACAGTCTGCCGGTGGCCGTGCTGTTCGACCAGGGCTGGTTCGGCCTGGCGGCAGTGACCGCCCTGCTGGCGGCGGCGCTTGTCGGCGGGCTGCGTGCCGCAGGCCAGGGCCGGGTGCCCGGCTTGGCCGCGTTGGCCGGCTTGTTGGCCTTTCTGGTTTCGGGGACTTTGAATACCCTGATCGACGAGCCGCGATTCCTGTGGCTGCTGCTCGTGCTGGCCTGGTTGTGCACCTTCCACGGCCGGCTCGGACCGGGAAGCTCGGGCAACGCGGGCGCTGCCCCTAAAATGGTGGATTAGCCCGGCTTGGACGGGCGTGCCTCTTAAGGATCTCCGGACGTGTTCATCTCCCAAGCCTTCGCCCAATCTGCTCCGGCCGCCGCCTCTGGCGGCGCCGAATCCACCTTGTTCAGCCTGGCGCCGCTTGTGCTGATGTTCGTGGTGCTGTACTTCATCATGATCCGCCCGCAGATGAAGAAGCAAAAGGAGCACAAGGCGATGATCGAAGCCCTGGCCAAGGGTGACGAGGTGGTGGTCGCCGGCGGCGTGATCGGGCGCGTGTCCAAGCTCGGCGAGTCGTTCGTGCACGTCGAGGTGGCCAACAACGTCGAGTTGCCGGTGCAGCGGCCCTCGATCGTGCAGGTGCTGCCCAAGGGTACGTTCGGCAAGTAAGCCGCGGTTGTTTCGCGCCCAGGTGCCGCCGACCGCTGGTGCCGGCGCTGAGTGTTCACCGCCGCCGACCCACCCGGGCGGCAAGAAGGAAGCCCATGAACCGCTACCCCTGGTGGAAGTACGCGATGCTCGCCGTCGCGCTGCTCGTCGGGCTGCTCTACACCTCGCCCAACTTCTACGGCGAGGCGCCGGCGGTGCAGGTGTCGAGCGGCAAGGCTACGGTCAAGGTCGACTCGGGCATGGTGGCGCGCATCGACCAGGCATTGCAGCAGGCCGGGATCAAGGCCGACTTCGTGCAGCGCGAAGGCAACTCGATCAAGGCCCGCTTTGCCGACACCGACACCCAGATCAAGGCCAAGGACACGCTGTCCAGGGTGCTCAACCCCGACTCCACCGACCCGAGCTACATCGTCGCGCTCAACTTGCTGTCGCGCACGCCGGCGTGGATGGCGTCGGTGCGCGCACTGCCGATGTACCTGGGGCTGGACCTGCGCGGCGGTGTGCACTTCCTGATGCAGGTCGACATGAAGTCGGCGCTGACCAAGAAGGCCGAGGCCTTCACCGGTGACATGCGCACGCTGCTGCGCGAGAAGAACATCCGCCACACCGGCATCACGCGCGACGGCAATGCGGTCGAGGTGCGCTTGCGCGACACGGCCACGATGACGGCCGCGCGCACCCTGCTGGCCGAGCAGTTGCCCGAGCTGGACTGGGCCGACTCGGTCGAGGGCAGCGAAGTCAAGCTGCGCGGCACGCTCAAGCCCGACGCCGCCTTCCGCGTGCAGGAACAGGCGCTCAAGCAGAACATCACCACGCTGCATAACCGCGTCAACGAACTGGGCACCAGCGAGCCGGTGATCCAGCAGCAGGGCGTCGACCGGGTGGTGGTGCAGTTGCCGGGGGTGCAGGATACGGCGCGCGCCAAGGACATCATCGGCCGCACCGCGACGCTCGAGCTGCGCATGGTCAACGAGACCG
>JANOJJ010000357.1:0-2180 GCA_031408155.1 Rubrivivax sp. | reverse complement strand
ATGCAACATCTCGCCGCGCGTGAGCTGGGTGCCAACCTTCAGGCGCGAGCGGCTGCCCTTTTCAGTGTCGACATCCTGATCGGTGACGGTGATGGTCTGGCCAAGGTCCAACCCCTCTTCGGCGATCACCATCGCGGTCATCAACTTGGTGATCGACGCGATCGGCAACACGGCCTGCGGGTTCTTGCTCAGCAGCACCTGATTGGTTTCCTGGTCGATGACCAAGGCTACGCTCGACTTCAATTCCAACGGATCCTGCGTTGCATGCAGACCTCGGGCCTCACCGAGGGACGGGCGGCGCGGCACCGCTCTGGGCGCCGTGATTCGACGCACGGTCATACCTGGCCTGGCCAGTCGCACCAACTTCGTGGCAACCGGCTTGACTGTCTGCTGCTTGGCCCTGGCAGCCATGCTGTCGGCGCAAACCAATAGGGCCAACGCACCAACCACGACCACGCAAGACCTCAAGCCCCATGAACTGCACACAGCCGGTACCCCAGGAACAGAAAACGGTCCAGAGAGTAACCCACAAACTCAGCAAAATCAAATACTTACAGGTCGTTTTTCAAGCTCTGTTCCGAGCTTGGCTGGCAAGGATGGCTGTTAACCCTGGGCCGCGACCCGCTCGGAGTTGCTGTGCAGCTTGTTCAGCGCCGCCAGGTAGGCCTTGGCCGAGGCGACCACGATGTCCGGGTCTGCTCCCACACCGTTGACTACGCGGCCGCCATGTTGCAGGCGGACCGTCACCTCGCCTTGTGACTCCGTACTGCCCGAGGTGATCGCGTTCACCGAGTAAAGCATCATTTCGGCGCCACTTTGCACCTTCGACTCGATCGCCTTCAGGCTGGCGTCGACCGGCCCGTTGCCGTCGGATTCGGCGTGGTGCTCGACGTGCCCGGCAGAAAAGGCCACGCTTGCATGAGGCCGTTCGCCGGTTTCGGAGTGTTGTGACAGCGACAGCAGTCGGTAGTGTTCGACCTCACCGGTCACGCTCGCGTCGCCGACCAGCGCGATGATGTCCTCGTCGAAGATGTCGCTCTTGCGGTCCGCCAGGTCCTTGAAGCGGGCGAATGCGGCATTGATGTCGGTTTCGGATTCGAGTTGGATGCCCAGCTCCTGCAAGCGCTGCTTGAAGGCATTGCGGCCGGACAGCTTGCCCAGCACGATCTTGTTGGCCGCCCAGCCGACATCCTCGGCCCGCATGATCTCGTAGGTGTCGCGCGCCTTGAGCACGCCGTCCTGGTGGATGCCCGAAGCGTGTGCAAAGGCGTTGGCACCGACGACAGCCTTGTTGGGCTGCACGACAAAGCCCGTGGTCTGGCTGACCATGCGCGACGCCGGCACGATCTGCGTGGTGTCGATGCCGAGATCGAGCCCGAAGTAGTCGCGACGTGTGCGAACGGCCATCACCACTTCCTCGAGCGAGCAGTTGCCGGCGCGTTCGCCCAGGCCGTTGATGGTGCATTCGACCTGACGCGCGCCGCCGATCATCACACCGGCCAGCGAATTGGCCACTGCCATGCCCAGGTCGTTGTGGCAGTGCACCGACCACACCGCCTTGTCGGAGTTGGGAATGCGCTCGCGCAGCGAGCGGATGAACTCGCCATACAACTCGGGCACGGCGTAGCCCACGGTGTCGGGGATGTTGATCGTCGTCGCACCTTCGGCAATCACGCTCTCGAGCACGCGACACATGAAGTCGGGGTCGGAGCGATAGCCGTCCTCGGGCGAGAACTCTACGTCTGCGCACAGCTTGCGAGCAAAGCGCACGGCCTGCACGGCCTGCTCGTGCACCTGGTCGGGTGTCATGCGCAGCTTCTTCTCCATGTGCAGCGCGCTGGTCGCGATGAAGGTGTGGATGCGCGGCCGGGCTGCACCTTGCAGCGCCTCGGCTGCACGGGTGATGTCGCGGTCGTTGGCGCGCGCCAAAGAGCACACGACGGTCTCCTTGATCGCGTCGGCAATCGCCTTCACCGCGGCGAAATCGCCGTTCGACGAAGCGGCAAAACCGGCCTCAATGACGTCCACCCGCAGCCGCTCGAGTTGGCGTGCTATGCGCAGCTTTTCGTCCCGGGTCATCGAAGCGCCGGGCGACTGTTCGCCGTCACGCAAGGTGGTGTCGAAGATGATGAGCTTGTCGGTCATGGTGAAGCCTCGTGGTTTGGCGGGTGCACAAGTAC
>JANOJJ010000343.1:0-2914 GCA_031408155.1 Rubrivivax sp. | reverse complement strand
GGCACGGCGCCCAGGTCGGCACCGTAGCGATGGCCGATGTCGAGCATCATGCCCGGCAGCGGCTTGCGGCAGTCGCAGTGGTCCTCGGGCACATGCGGGCAGAAGAAGATCGCATCGATGCGACCACCCTGCTCGATCAGGCGACGGTTCATGGTCGAGTGCACGGCGTTGATGCTGGCCATGTCGATCATGCCGCGGCCGATGCCGGACTGGTTGGTCGCCACCACCGCATGCCAGCCGGCGTGGTTGAGCCGCGCCACGGCTTCGAGCGCGCCCTTGATCGGCACCCATTCCTGGGCTGACTTCACATGGTCCTCGCGGTATTCGTTGAGAATGCCGTCGCGGCCGTAGATCACGAGCTTCGGGGCGTGCATGGGTTGGCCTCGGGTTGGCTATGACGCCAGGCGGGCGAGGTCGGCGACGCGGTTCATCGCGGCGTGCAGACCGCGCAGCAGCGCCCTGCGGTTGGCGCGCAGGGCCGGGTCGTCGGCGTTGACCATCACGGCGTCGAAGAAGGCGTCGACCGGTGTCCGCAACGCGGCCAGGGATCGCAGCGACGCGGCGTGGTCGCCCCGTTCGAACGCCGCGTCGGCCAGCGGGCCCACCGAAGCCAGCGCGGCGGCCAGTGCTCGCTCTGCCGGTTCGGCCAGCAGCGCAGGGTTCAGCGCGACCTCGGCGTCGGCGTCGCCCTTTTTCAGGATGTTGCCCACGCGCTTGTTGGCAGCCGCCAGAGCCTCGGCCTCGGGCAGCACGGCAAAGGCCCGTACCGCCGCCAGGCGCTGTGGCAGATCGGCCCAGCGCTCAGGGCGCAAAGCGACCACCGCATCGACCTCGCGCGCGCTGTAGCCGAGTTCACGCAGGTAGCCGATCAGGCGCTCGAGCATGAAGTGCAGGACTTCAGCCTGGGCCTGGCCGTGGCCGGCCGGGAAGGCATGGAAGGCCTGCGACACCAGCCAGGGCAGCGCCAGCGGCAGGTTGCGCTCGACCAGCAGGCGGATGACGCCCAGCGCGTGCCGACGCAGCGCGAACGGGTCCTTGTCGCCGCTCGGGAGCTGGCCGATGCCGAACAGCCCGGCCAGGGTCTCCAGCTTGTCGGCCAACGCCACCACCACACCGGCTGGGCCACGCGGCAGTTCGTCACCGGCGAAGCGCGGTTTGTAGTGGTCTTCGACCGCCAAGGCAACGGCTTCGGTCTCGCCGTCGTGGCGCGCGTAGTAGCCGCCCATGATGCCTTGCAGCGCGGGGAATTCGCCCACCATGTCGGTCAGCAGATCGGCCTTGGCCAGCAGCGCGGCACGGTCGGCCTGCTGCGCCAGGGTGGCGCCGCCAAGCTGTGTGCCGATGGCCAGGGCGATGGCGCGCACGCGCTCGATGCGTTCGCCTTGCGTGCCCAGCTTGCCGTGGTAGACAACCTTGGCCAGGCGCTCGACACGCGAAGCGAGCGTCTTCTTGCGGTCTTGGTCGAAAAAGAACCTGGCGTCGGCCAGGCGTGGCCGCACGACCCGTTCATTGCCCTGGATCACGCCGCTCGGGTCGGCCGGGTTGATGTTGCTGACGATCAGGAAGCGGTTCGTCAGGCGACCCTGGGCGTCAAGCAACGGGAAGTACTTCTGGTTGGCCGTCATCGTCAGGATCAGGCATTCCTGCGGCACGGCCAGGAACTCTTGCTCGAAGCGGCACAACAACACCTTGGGTCGCTCGACCAGGGCCGTCACCTCGTCGAGCAGGGCTTCGTCGTCTATCGGCTCGAGCCCTTCCCTGGCCGCAGCGTCCGCGAGCTGGCGCACGATCTCGGCCCGCCGCGCCGCAAAGCTGGCGATCACCGCGCCTTCGTCCTGCAGTTGGGTGGCGTAGCTGTCGGCGTCGCGCAGCGCGAGGGTGGGTGCGGCCGCCTCGAAGCGGTGGCCCTGGGTGGTGCGGCCCGATGCCAGCCCCAACGCGCGCACCGGTACCACGTCGGCGCCATGCAAGGCCACCAACCCATGCGCCGGGCGCACGAAGTTGACGCTGGTCCAGCCGGACTGGAAGTCAGGCCCCGGGCCGGACTCCAGCTGGTACTGCATCAGCTTGGGGATGGGCAGCTTCGCGATCGCTTCGTCCAGCGCCTGCTGCAGCCCTTCGGCCAGCGTGACGCCTGATAGCAGGCGGTCGAGGAACAAGGCTTCGGCCTTGCCGTCGATCCGGCGCCTGAGTTGCGGCAACACGCTGGCGTCGGCGTTCAGCGCGGCCAGCTTCTTCAGCAGCGCCGGTGTCGGCGCGCCGGCGGCGTCAAGCGCCACGGCCACCGGCATCAGCTTGTGCTGCTGCGCCTTGTCGGCTGCCTTGCCGGCCACCTGGCTGACCTGCACCGCCAGCCGGCGCGGCGATGCGAACGAGGCCACCAGCGCGCCGGGCGCCGCCAGCCCTTGCGCTTTCAGGCTGTCGGCCAGCACGTTGGCGAAGGCTTCGCCGAGCTTCTTCAAGGCCTTGGGCGGCAGCTCTTCGACCAACAGTTCGACCAGCAGACTCTTCGTTGTCATGGCTCAGGCCGCCTTCCTGGCCGCTTGCTCGGCCAGCTTGGTGGCCACTTCCCGGGCCCAGGTACGCGGCGCCAGCGGGAACTCCAGACGCGCGCGGCTGTCGAGGTAGCTCTGCGCCACCGCACGCGCCAGGTTGCGGATGCGGCCAATGTAGGCGGCGCGCTCGGTCACGCTGATGGCGCCACGCGCGTCCAGCAGGTTGAAGGTGTGCGCGGCCTTGAGCACCTGTTCGTAGGCCGGCAAGGCGAGTCGGTGCTCCATCAGGTACCTGGCCTGCTTCTCGTGCGAGCCAAAGGCTCCGAGCAGGAAGTCGACATCGCTGTGTTCGAAGTTGTAGGCGCTCTGCTCGACCTCGTTCTGGTGGTACACGTCGCGATACGTCAACCCGTCGGTCC
>JANOJJ010000327.1:0-6214 GCA_031408155.1 Rubrivivax sp. | reverse complement strand
ACGCTCGCGCTGGGGGCGTCACTGATCAAGTCCGAATCGTCGACGTCGACCATGACCATCACCGGGCTGCCCTTCTCGCCGCCGCCGACCTCCGCCACGACTACGACGACTTACACCTACCAAGCGCGCGAGACCATCTCGGTACTCGGCCGCTCGTGGGAGACCTGCCTCTACAAGGAGGTGACCGACGGCTCGCCCGGCGCCGTCTACACGTGGCACATCGTCGGCAAGGGCATCGCGGCCAAGACCGAGTCGCGCAACAGCGCCGGCACGGTCGAGTCCCGTAGCGAGTTGAGGTCCGCCACGATCAACGGCGCCCCGCTCTGACGGCCTGACGGCGCCGGGCATGGCCGGTCAACCTTCGCCCACCATGGCTGGCCCTTCGCGCACCCTGACGCTGCTGCTCAATCTGGCGCATGCGCTGGACCACCTGTTCCTGCTCGTCTTCGCCACTGCGGTGGCCGCGATCGCGGCCGATTTCGGCTTTGCGCGCTGGGAGGACCTGATGCCCTATGGTGCCGGCGCCTTCGTGATGTTCGGTCTGGGCTCGGCCCCGGCCGGGCGCCTGGGCGACCTGTGGGGCCGCAGACGCATGATGCTGTTGTTCTACTTCGGCATCGGCGCGTCGGCGCTGCTGGCGTCGCTGGCGCAGAACGCCTGGCAACTGGCGGCCGCGTTGACGCTGCTGGGCACCTTCTCGGCGATCTACCACCCGGTGGGCATCCCGATGCTGCTGCAGCACAGCACCCGCCCGGGACAGACGATCGGCTGGAGCGGGCTGTCGGGCAACCTGGGCATAGCCGCTGCAGCGCTGATCACCGGTCTGCTGGTGGCGGCAGCCGGCTGGCGCGTGGCCTTTGCCGTGCCGGGCCTGGCTACGCTGGCGCTGGGCGTGGTCTTCGCTCGACTGGCACCGGCCGAGACCGAGCCACCGGCCCGGCGTACGAGCAAGGCAGCAGTGCCTTTGCCCGGCTCGATGCTGGCGCGGGTGTTCGCCGTCATGACCCTGGCTGCGATTGCCTCGAGCGTGTTGTTCAACTTCACGACCAACGGCAACGGCCAGTTGATGAACGAGCGCATGCGCGGCCTGGTCGACGATCCGCCGACCCTGGGCGCCTTGCTCGCGGCCGTGTACACCGTGGCCTCGCTGGCGCAGTTGATCGTCGGCCGCCTGCTGGACCGCCTGCCGCTCAAGCCGCTGTACATCGGCATCCTGCTGGCCCAGGTGCCCTTGCTGGCGCTGGCGGCCCATGCGCAGGGTTGGTGGATCTTTGTTGCACTGGTGGCAACGATGGCGCTGATTTTCGGCGCCATCCCGTTCACCGACGCGATGATCGTGCGCTACGTCGACGACCGGCTGCGCTCGCGCGTGGCCGGCATGCGGCTCACGGTGGCGTTCGGCTTCAGTTCCGCTGCCGTCTGGCTGCTGGGCCCGCTGGTCAAGGCCAACGGCTTCACGACCATGATGCTGGTGATGGCGTGCGTGTCGGCGGCGAGCGCAGTGGCGGTGCTGTGGCTGCCGGATGAGGCCACCCTGCGCAACGCTGCGCAGGCCGGCTGAAGTCACGCCGGCGAGGCGGCCAACGCCGCGGCGCTGAAGCAGGCGCGCAGCACACCGGGTTCACCGCGCAGGGGCTGCAGCGTGCCGCGAGCACATCCTGCGCGTACGCCGAGGCCTGTTCAAACGATGATTCGGAACCTCACGCATTCCGGCCAAGCATGTCAAACCACCGAGATCCTTCCCGCCTGCCGCCGCTCGACCTGCTGACGGGCTTCGAGGCCGCGGCCCGCCGCCTGTCGTTCACGCTGGCCGCCGACGAGCGCTTCCTCACCCAGTCGGCGACCAGCCGCTAGGTCAAGGCGCTGGAAGTCGATCTGGGGGTGGCGCTGTTCGTGCGGGACACCGCTCGCTCACACTCACGCAGGACGGCCAGCGCCTGTACCGCAGTTGCAACCAGCTGCTCGCACCCTTCAGTGGTGAGCGCGCGTCCGAGCGCGGTTACGCCCTGGTGCTGGCCGACAGCGCGCGCAGCCGCCCGGCCGTGCAGGCGCTGGCGCAGTGGCTGGCGCAGTGGCTGCTGGACCAGGCGCGCGGCATGGCGGCACCACGCCGTCGCGGCGTCAGGCCTATCAGGCCTTGAGGACCGATCCAGACCACGATGAACACGCCGATGGCCACCCAGCCGGTGCCGGGAAGCACGCGCCACAAGGCCAGCAGGGTGTCCATGGTGGCAACGGGTTCGGCCCGCGACGGGGCCGGTTGCCGCGCGGGACGATCAGGCCTTGAACAGGTCCAGCGCCTCGACCACGCGGCGGCCGAACGCCACCGCGGTGAGCAGGTCGCCATGCACCATCTCGTCGGTCGACGCGTCCGACGGCGTGGCGGTGATCAGGCCGGTGAAGCCGCCCAGGTTGTTCAGGTCGTCGCGCGTGTGCCTCTTGGTATTGCTCGGGTTCACGCCCATGCCGACCCAGAACATGCCGTGCTGCTGCGACAGGGTGAGCATGTACTGCAGGGTCGAGAACTTGTCGCCGTTGAGGGCGGCCGAGTTGGTGAAGGCCGCGGCGAGCTTGTTGCGCCAAGCCATCGTGAACCAGGGTTTGGACGACTCATCGGCAAACTTCTTGAACTGCCAGCTCGGACCGCCCATGTAGGTGGGCGCACCGAACACGATGGCCTTGGCCGCGAGCAGCTGGTCCCAGCCGCCTTCGGGCAGGTTGCCGTCGGCGTCGATGGCAAGCAAGGTGCCGCGGCTGCCTTCGGCCACGGCCTCGGCCACCCTCGTGGTGTGGCCGTAGCCGCTGTGATAGACGATGACGATCTTGCTCATGCAGGTACTCCTGGGGTTGCTGCGGGGGGACAGGCGGGCCGTCGCGGCCCGCGTGGATGAAACCGGGTTCAGTGCGGGGCGAGGTCGAACACCAGCACCTCGGCGCCAGCGCCGCCGTCGATCACCAATGCGGGCTCGCCGGCCAGCGTCAGGCCGTCACCGGCCGTCAAGGCCAGGCCGTTGACGCGCAAGGCGCCACGCGCCAGATGCACGTAGGTCAGCCGGTCGGGTGCCAGCGCCAGTTCGGCGCGCTCGGCACCGTCGAACAGGCCGGCGCGGATGGACGCGTCGGCATGGATCGTCAGCGCACCCTCGGCGCCGTTGGGAGCAGCCACCAGCCGCAGCCGGCCACGCTTGTTGGCGGCGTCGAAATGAGCCTGCTCGTAGCCGGGTTCGATGCCGCGATGGGTGGGCAGGATCCAGATCTGCAGGAAGTGCGTGCTCTGGTCCTGCGCGTGGTTGAACTCGCTGTGCAGCACGCCGGTGCCGGCACTCATGCGCTGAACATCGCCGGGGCGGATCACGCCGGCATGGCCGCCGCCGGACTTGCCGTTGCCCATGCTGTCTTGATGGGCCAGGGCACCGTCGAGCACGTAGCTCACGATCTCCATGTCGCGGTGGCCGTGGCTGCCGAAACCAGCCCCCGGGGCGATGCGGTCGTCGTTTATCACGCGCAGGTTGCCCACGCTCATGTGGGCCGGGTCGTAGTAGTCGGCGAACGAGAAGGTGTGCCAGCTGTCGAGCCAGCCGTGTTGGGCGTGGCCGCGGTCGCTTGCCTTGCGCAGGGTGATCATGGAGCGGGTCCTGGGTTGACGCCGTTCACTGTAGGCAGTGCTCCACTGCCCGGGGCCCGTCGGACCTTGAAGCCTTCGTTCAAATAAGATGAAGCGACCCGCCCCTTCCATAGCCCCATGACCGATCGCAGCCTGGCCCTGACACCCGACGCCCTGGTGATGATGGACACCATCGCGCGCACCGGCAGTTTTGCCGCTGCGGCGCGTGAGCTGGGCAAGGTGCCCTCGGCGCTGACCTACAGCGTGCGCCAGCTCGAGGAAGCACTCGACGTGCTGCTGTTCGACCGCCGCTCGCGCCAGGCCAAGCTCACCGCCGCCGGCCAGGAACTGCTGGAGGAGGGCCGCCGCCTGCTGACCGAGATCGACGCCGTGGCCAACCGCGTGCGCCGGGTAGCCACCGGCTGGGAAGGCCATCTGACCATCGTGATCGACGACGTGATCTCGCGCCGCATCGTGTTCGAGCTGTGCGAGGCCTTCTACGCGCTCGACCCGCAAGGCCGTGCCGGTCCCAGCGTGCAAGGCGGGCCCGGGACCCGGCTGCGCTTGCGCACCGAGGTGCTCTCGGGCACTTGGGAGGCCCTGGTCAACGGCCAGGCCGACCTGGCGATCGGAGTCGGAGTCGGCGGCAGTGGCGACCAGGCGCCGCCGGGCGTGGCGGTCGAGCCGCTGGGCGAGATGCCGTTCGCCTTTGCAGTCGCGCCGCATCATCCGCTGGCCGCCTACGTGGGCGAGATCGGCGACGCCGAGCTGCTGCACTACCGCGCGGTGGCGGTAGCCGATTCGGCCCAGCGCCTGTCGCCACGCACGGTCAACCTGCTGCCCGGGCAGGAGGTCCTGACGGTCAGCACCATGGCCGAAAAGATCGAGCTGCAACGCCGCGGTCTGGGCTGCGGCTTCGTGCCGCTGCACCTGGTGCGGCACCTCGTCGACAGCGGCAAACTGGTCGTCAAGCCGACCCAGCGACCGCCGTCGCTGCCGCGCATGGGCTATGCATGGCGCTGCCCGCCAGGGCCGCAAGGCGCACGCCGGCCGCCGCCCGGTTTGGCGCTGCAGTGGTGGCTGCAGCAGCTCGGCAGTGCCACCACGCGCAAGGCGTTGCTGGACTGCGCCACCTGAGCATGGCCTACCGGGGCCGCTTTGCGCCCTCGCCGACCGGGCCGCTGCACGACGGATCGCTGGTCGCCGCGCTGGCCAGCTGGCTCGATGCGCGCGCCCATGGCGGGCAATGGCTGGTGCGCATCGAGGACGTCGACGCAACGCGCTGCAAGCCGGGGCTGGACGCGGTGATCCTCGAACAACTGCAGCGTTGCGGCCTGTTGCCCGACCAGCCACCTTGCTGGCAGTCGGCGCGCCAGGCCGACTACACGCGCTCGCTGGAGCAACTGGTTTGCAGCGGGCGAGCCTACGCCTGCGGTTGCACGCGAAAGGACATTGCGGTCGCACTGGCGCTGCGCGGCCAGGCGCACCAGCGACACGGCGAACGGGTCTATCCCGGCAGTTGTCGACAGGGCTTGCAGGGCAAGCCGGCGCGCGCATGGCGCCTGCGCACCGACGACGGCGACGGCCGGTCGCAGGTCGTCCATTGGACCGATCGCCGACTCGGCGAGCAACAACAGGACGTGACGCAGGCGGTGGGTGACTTCGTGCTGCGCCGCGCCGACGGCCTGACGGCCTATCAGCTGGCGGTGGTGGTCGACGACGCCGCACAGTCGATCAGCCACGTCGTACGCGGCGAGGACCTGGCTGACAACACGGCGCGACAGATCCTGCTGCAGCGTGCATTGGGCCTGTCCGCGCCGGCATACCTGCACACGCCGGTGGTTTCGGCCGCCGACGGGCACAAGCTCAGCAAGCAAAACGGCGCCGCGCCGCTGGACCTGCGCGACCCGCTGGCCACCCTGCGCGCAGCGGCCGCCGTGCTGGGCCTGCCCGCCCTGCCGCAATCCACCCGCGCAGCTTGGCTCGCAGCCGCCGTGTCGGCCTGGCGCCGACGATGGCATGATGCGCGCCCCTGAAAACACGAGCGCAAATCCCAAGCGCGAAAGGACCACGCCATGATCACCACCCCGTCGGGTCTGCAGTACGACGACCCGGTTGCCGGCAGCGGCGATGAAGCCCGCTGCGGCCAGCGCGTGCAGGTGCACTACACCGGCTGGCTGCACGACCCCGAGGCGGCCGATGGCCGCGGTCGCAAGTTCGACTCGAGCAAGGACCGCGGCAGCCCGTTCGCCTTTGCGCTCGGTGCCGGCCACGTGATCCAGGGCTGGGACGAAGGCGTGCAGGGCATGAAGGTCGGTGGCACCCGCGTGCTGCAGATCCCGTCAGGGCTGGGCTACGGCGAGCGCGGCGCCGGCGGCGTGATCCCGCCCAACGCCACACTCGTCTTCGAGGTCGATCTGATCTCGGTTTGAACGAACCCAGGGCCGATGCCTTGACGGCTGCGGCCCTGGGTCAATCGTGGCTGGCGTGCGCTGGATCAGCGCTCGCGCGGCCGCATTGACGGCTTGCCGAAAGACGGCTTGGCGCCGTCACCAAACGCGCGCGGACCGCGCGGGCCATCATGCCCACGACGCTCGGCACCGCCGTCGA
>JANOJJ010000278.1:0-2188 GCA_031408155.1 Rubrivivax sp. | reverse complement strand
GTCGTCGGCCTTGAACTGCCCGGCCTTGATCGCCTCGAGCGCGGCGTCGATCGTCGGCTCCATGTTCCACAGCGCACTGGCCACCACCGTGTCGGGGTACTTGTCCTGCGTGTTGATCACGTTGCCGATGGCCAGCACCTTGCGCTCCTTGGCCGCGTCACTGACCCCGAAGCGCTCGGCATACATCACGTCGGCGCCCTTGTCGATCATCGCGAAGGCGGCTTCCTTGGCCTTGGGCGGGTCGAACCAGCTGTTGATGAAGCTGACCGTGAACTCGACCTTCGGGTTGACCTCCTTCGCGCCGGCCATGAAGGCGTTCATCAGGCGGTTGACCTCGGGGATCGGGAAGCCGCCGACCATGCCGATCTTGCCGCTCTTGCTCATGCCGCCGGCGATCATGCCGCTGAGGTAGGCCGGCTCCTGGATGTAGTTGTCGAAGACCGCGAAGTTCGGCG
Source organism: Rubrivivax sp. (assembly GCA_031408155.1). Taxonomy (GTDB): domain Bacteria; phylum Pseudomonadota; class Gammaproteobacteria; order Burkholderiales; family Burkholderiaceae_C; genus Rubrivivax. Next base: position 1,733 of record JANOJJ010000278.1, on the reverse strand, counting down.
CCTGCGGCTTGCCCGAGCTGCCCATCAGGAAACTGACCTTGGGGTAGTCCAGGGCCACCTTGCGCGCCGCGGCCTCGACCGCGAACGACTCGCCGACCACCAGCCTGCTGCCCTTCTCGGCGTACTGGCGCAGCACGCGTTCGTAGTCGGCGTTGGTCACGTTCTCGCTGAACACGTAGTCGATCTCGCCGCGCGCCTGCGCGGCCTTCAAGGCCTTGTCGATGCGGCTGACCCATTGCTGCTCGACCGGCACGGTATAGATCGCGGCGACCTTGAGCCTGGTCTGCGCCAGCAACGGGACTGACCACGTGGCGCAGGCGAAAGCGGCCACAGCGGCCACAGCGGCCACGGCGTGACGGCGGAAAAGAGACATGTCGGGGCTCCTTGTGCATCGGGTGGGGGACGAGAAGATCACGATAGCGCAAGCCTGGGCGCCCGGATCCGGACGGCTCACAGCGGCAGGCCTGCCGCAGCTTGATTTGATCCAGAGCAAGTTCGCCCCCGGCGCAATGGCCTACGGTCGCCGCTTGCTCGCACCCCTGCCGCCATGAGCCTGCCGCTTGCCTCGACTGTCGACCGCCCGACGCCCAGCTGGGTCGCTGCGAGCAGCATTGCCGGGGTGGCCGAAGTGCTGCCGATGCGCGTGGGCAGTCGCGCCAGCCAGCCAGGCCTTGTTCGAAGACGCCGGCCTGCTCGACGCCTGGCGCAGCCCGCCGCGGGACAAGGTGGCCGACGACAAGTTGCGCCGTCTGCACCGCGTGCTGCGCGACACGCTGGGCCTGCCCACTGCGCGCGCGGTGGCGCGCGATGCCGGCACCCGCGCCGCCGACGAATTGCTGGCGCGGCATATCCCGCGTGCGCGCCAACGGCTGATGCGCCGGCTGCCGGCGAGCCTGGCCGCTGCACTGCTGCGCACCGATCTGCGTCGCCTGGCCTGGACCTTTGCCGGTGACGGACAGGTTGGCCTGCATGCCGGCGGCGGCTTTGTCGGCGCTGGCGCCAGCCGGCCCGCGATCGTCACCATCCGCGGTAACCCGCTGTGCAAGGGCGTGCAGGCGGCCGAGCCCGGCTGCGACTTCGTCTGTGCGCTGCTCGAACGGCTGTACACGGTGCTGGTACACCCGAGTTGCCGCGTGGTCGAAGTGGCCTGCGAATCCTGCGGCGCGCCCGAGTGCCGCTTCGAAGTGCGCCGCTAGCGCCGGCGGGCTCGGCCAGTCCCGGCCGGCCAACTAGAATTCGGGTTTCCCAGCGTGCCGGCGGCCCTGCCCGATGCCCTTGACTTCCCTCACCGCCTTGTCGCCACTGGACGGCCGTTATGCTGCTGCGCTGGCCCCGTTGCGCCCGCTGCTGTCCGAGTTCGGGTTGATGCAGCGCCGGGTGCAGGTCGAGGTCGAATGGTTCATCGCCTTGTCCGCTGCCGGCTTCGACGAATTCAAGCCGATGTCAGAGGCGTCGCGCGGCCTGCTGCGCTCGCTGGCGCTGCGATTCTCCGAGACCGACGCGCAGGCCATCAAGGAGTTGGAGAAGACCACCAACCACGACGTCAAGGCGGTCGAGTACTGGATCAAGTCGCGGTGCAAGGGCCATGCCGAGCTCGAGCTCAGGGCTGAGTTCGTGCACTTCGCCTGCACCAGCGAGGACATCAACAACACCAGCCACGCGCTGATGCTGAAAAGCGCGCGCGATCAGGTGCTGCTGCCGGCGCTCGACCGCCTGCTCGGGCAGCTGCGGGC
>JANOJJ010000167.1:0-1825 GCA_031408155.1 Rubrivivax sp. | reverse complement strand
CAAGACCTGCAGCCGGACCGCGCCCTCCTGCGCAGCACCTTGTCGCGCAAGTGCGAGTTCAAGGGCATCCCGGTGCCAACCTTTGCAGCCCTGTCCGACCGCCCCGAGCGAACCGCCATCGAGGTCGAGTGGGAGCAAGTGCTGGCGCACCAGTTGCCGGCCTGCCCGCCCTTCGATGAGTTCTGGCAAGAGCTGCCGGCGGTGTTCGACTGGCTCGACGAGCGGACCACCATGCCGGTGCTGGCGGCCATGCCAACCCGCGGCACCGGCCGGGTGCCCATGGACGAGGGCTGGCGCCCCCCGGCCATGGTTCGAGCATGGGGCGCCCAGGCCGGGTCTATGGAGACCATCCGCTTCGCGGCGGCGAACCGCCTGTGCGTGCAACTGGACTACACCAAGGAAAGCGGCGAGCGCACCACACCCACCATCGAGCCTTACTCCGTGCGCCGCACGAGCGCGGGTGACCTGCTGCTGTTCGGCGTGAAGGCCAACACGGGCGAGTCGAGGAGCTACAGGCTCGATCGCATCCGCGCGGCTACCGTCACACGCCAGGCCTACCGGCCGCGATTCGCAGTTGAGCTGAGCGCGTCCGGCCCGGTGGCTGCGCCGGCCCTCGAGCGCACGGCCAGCCGTGCGGCTGGGGTTGGCCTCGGCCGACCGATGGCCAGAAAGACCAGCACGCCGGCACGAACTCGCCCCGGTGTGCCGAGATCCGCAGCCGGCTTCGGCATGTCATACAACTTTGCATGCACCGTCTGCGGCAAGACCTTCAAGCGCAGCACCAACGATGGCACGCTGAACCCCCATAAGAACATACAGGGATGGCCGTGCCCCGGGCGAATCGGCTACCCGAAATGAACGAGAACCCATGAATCTGCAAGAACTGCTGGCCAAGCTCGACACGCCGATCGTCATCCGTCCCGCGCGGCGCATGACGCAGGGCGAGCTTGAAACCTACCTCGGCAAGGCCGCTGACATCCTGCGCGGCAACGCCGACCATTCCGAGTTCCGCGGCTATGTGTTCGCGCTGCTGTTCTACAAGCGCATCAGCGACTGCTACGAAGAAGCGGTGCGCACCCAGGTCGACGCGCTGGCGAAGGCCGGCGTGCCCCGAGACCAGGCCATCCTCTTGGCCCGCGACCGGCAGAACCACCACTTCACCGTGCCCGAGCACGCCGCCTGGGCCGATGTGGCGCGCACGGCGAAGGGCCAGCTCGGCCAGGCCCTCAACGACGCCATGCTGGCCATCGAGCGCGCCAACGCCCAGCGCCAGAACAACTTCGACGGCATCCTCACCGGCAAGATCGACTTCAACAAGTAAGACGAGCTGCCGCGCGACAAGCTGGTCAACCTGATCAACCACTTCAGCAGCAAGACGTTCGACCGGGCGCATGTGTCCGACGATCTGTTCGGCAACGCCTACGAGTACCTGATCCGCAACTTCGCCAGCAAGGCGGGCAAGTCCAGCGGCGAGTTCTGCACGCCACCCCCCCGTCCAGAAGGACATGGGCGTCGCACTGTTCATTGGTAAGCGTCTGGCCGAGGCATCTTGCGTCTGAGCAACTGAGATTGGAGGCTTGTGTCCACGTAACTTCATCGTGGACACATGAACACTTCGGTTGTTGTCGAGTCGCCGGGACGGCGAACACACAGGCGCCACGGCGCCGAGTTCAAGGCCCAGGTCGTTCGGGCCTGCGGGCAGCCCGGCGTGTCGATTGCGGCGGTGGCGCTGGCCAATGGCCTGAACGCCAACATGCTCAGGCGCTGGGTGGTCGAGGCTGAGCGTGTCGGCACTTTGGCCGTCAGTGGCCATCGCGCACTCGGC
>JANOJJ010000156.1:0-3314 GCA_031408155.1 Rubrivivax sp. | reverse complement strand
CCGCCCCGGCGGAAGCGGCATTGGCGTCGCCGAGAAACTTTACATATCCGCCAAGGGGGCCGATGGGCACACCGCGCTACCCCAGAATGGGCCGGCCGCTGTCGTGGCGTCGCTGAAGTTGCGCACGTGTTCGTTGCCGCGCGTCTGCCATCGTGCGGTGCGCAGGTCTCGTGGCTGACGCGAGACCACCACCAGCACTTGCCACGAGGCGGGCAACGGCGGCGTCGCGGCCCAGGCCGGCAACGTGATCTGCATCGGCGCGTTGGCCGCCAGCGCGGCCTGCTCGTCGGGCCGCGACGGATGCAGGTAGACCAGCTCCGATGTGCCCGCGCGGTGGCCGAACACCTGCACGTAGCCGGCCTGGCTGGCCTGGACATTGATCTGCCATTTGTCGCGCCCCATCCTCAGCGTCTTCGGGTCGGCGCGCGCGATCACCTGCACGGCGCTGTCACCGGCAGCCAACGCGGACGCAAAGGCTTCGGCAGGCGACTTGGGTGCGACGACGGCCCGAGGCGCCCTGGCAGGCGGTGACGCGGTCGCGGCCACTGGCGGCGGCGCACTGGCCTTCTGCTCGGCCACCGGTTGCGGCGCCGGCGGCATTTCGGGGGAGCCTCTCAACGCCCACCACGCAGCCAGTGACAACCCCGCCGCGGCAGCCGCCAAGCCACCCATCCACGGACCGCGACGACGGGTGTTGGGCGCGGTCGCGGGCGCGGGCGCCGATGTCGCCGCCGCGGCCGGCGGTGGCACGGTCGAGACGGTTTTCGCCCCCGCGCTTGGCGGCTGCGCTGCCGTTGCGTGCGCTGGCGCCGCAGCGGGTGGTGTCGGGCGGATGACGGTGGCTTCGGGATCGACCCATCGCGCTGTTGTCACCTCGGCATCCGTTGGCGCTTGGCTCAGCGCCAACGCGTCGCGCAGCGCGTCGATGCTCTGCGTGCGGCGCTCCGGCAAGACCTCCAGCGCCTGGTCGATCGCGCGCAGGAACTGCGGGCTGTAGCGGCCAGCCGCGCAATCCATCAGCGGCACATAGGTGTCGCTCAGCATGCGGCCCACCGACGTCGGCGGCGTCTTGCCGGTGATCGCCCAATAGACCACGGCCGCCAGCGCATAAACATCGGTCCACGGGCCCTGCTTCATGCCCGGCACCTCGGCGTACTGCTCCACTGGCGCGTAGCCGGGCTTGAGGATGACGGTCAACGCCTGCGTCATGTCGCCGATGACGCGCCGCGCCGCGCCGAAGTCCAGCAGCAGCGGCTTGTTGCTGCCTGCCAGCAGGATCACGTTGTCGGGCGCGATGTCGCGGTGGTAGCAGCGCTCGGCGTGGATCACGTTCAAAGCCTCGGTCAGCGGCGCGAGCAGGCCGCGCAGCCAGGCCTCGTCGGGCGGTGCCGGCAGCGCGCGCACGGTGTCCTTGACCGTCTTGCCTTCATAGAACGGCATCACCATGTAGGCCGTGCCGTTGGCTTCCCAGAAGCGGTACACCTTCACCAGCGCCGGGTGGTCGAAGCGGGCCAGCAGCTTGGCCTCGTTGATGAAGCTCTTCAGGCCGGCGTCGAAGGTTTCGCGATGGCGCTCGGAACGCGCGCCGACGTCGGTCGCGCCCAGGCGCGTGGCGATCGACGACGGCATGTACTCCTTGAGCGCCACCTGGCGGTCGAGCGAATGGTCCCATGCCAGATAGACGATGCTGAAGCCGCCCTCGCCTATCTCCTTCGTCAGCTCGAACTCGCCCAGGCGCGTGCCCAGCCGCAGCGAGTGGGTGTCGGACGCCCCCGCGCCGCCGTGCCTGTGCCCGGGCACCGTCACCGGCACGTGGACCGCGCCCGAACCTTGCGGCAGCGTGCGCGGGTGCTCGACCGTGCGCTCGTTGTCGTCCGGCGGTGCGCTCATGATCGGGCGGTGCGTGGCTGACGTGGCATGGCGCTGCGGAGTCTGCCATCGCACGCGCTCATGTCAGCACCAATGAAGGGACAGATGTCCGCAACGTCACGGAATCATGTGCGTGAACTGCCCCGGCGTGATGAATCCGATCGTGCCGCCCCAGATGCACATCAACTTCGACGAGTTGTTGAGCGCCGGTGCGCCGCAGAGCAGCACCGTCGGTGCGCCGGGCACCCAGGGCGCGGGCGTGGCCGGCACGCAGGGCATCGGCGTGAGCACGCCGAAGGCGGCGGCCGTTGCGGCGGCGACCGTCGGGTTGGCCATGCTGGTGCACATGCCGAAGGGCATGACGTTCACCATCGGCACGTGGTCGAGGATGTTGGCGGCGACCATGTTGCTCGTCATCACGGTCTTGGGCGTCGGCACGAGCGAGCTCGGCGCCACGCCCATCGTGCAGTTCATCATCGCCCCCATGCAGGTCTGTATGGCCATCGATCGGTCCTCCTTCAGCTGACCTCGCCGGCACCGTCCGGGGCGGCATCGGCCCAGACGACGAGCGCGGTGAAGTTGTCGTGATTCGGCTTGCGGCCGGTGGTGGCAAGGCGCACCGCTTCGGCCAGCGCCTTCAGCCAGGCGCGCGCGCTGCCGACTTGGAACAGTGTGGCCTCCAGCGCGGCATCGTCGACGTGCTCCCACAGGCCGTCGCTGCAGAGCAGGAAGACATCGCCTGGCTGGACGACGTCGAGTGCTTCTGACGCGGCCACTTCGAGCACCTCCGGCGCCACGCCGAGCGCGGATCGCAGTTCATTGCGCTGCGGGTGACTGACCAGGTGCTCAGGCGCCAGCATGCCGGCATCGACCAGCGACTGCACGACGCTGTGGTCGCGCGTGCGCTGCTTGAGCTTGCCGCTGCGAAACCAGTACAGGCGCGAGTCGCCGGCATGCGCCCAATGTGCGCCGCCGCCGTCGATGCCGATGACGAGGCAGACCACCGTGCTGTGCATGTCGCGCTGCGCCGTGCCGGCCTGTCGCTCGGCAATCAGGGCCTCGTTGACGGCCCGCACGCGCTGCGCCAATTCGTCCGCCGTCGACGTCTGTTGCTGCGCAAAACGTGTCACCAGCTCGCGCACGGCCAACCGCGACGCAACATCGCCGCCGCCGTGGCCTCCGGCGCCGTCAGCGAGCACCGCGCACAACTGGCTGGCGCTGCGGCAGTGGCCGCAGGCGTCTTCGTTGGTCGCGCGCCCGCCGCGCTCGGACAACCACTCGACCTGCAGCGCCACCATCGGGCTTACCTCGATCCCGACTCGTCGCGCAGGCGGTCGATGTGCTGTTCGTAAGCCTGCAGGAAGGCCTTGCCAAACAGCTCGTCGAAGTTGTCCTGGGCCTCGGTCTGCAACTGCGAGAACAGCTCCTGGAACAACTACCACAGC
>JANOJJ010000128.1:0-4035 GCA_031408155.1 Rubrivivax sp. | reverse complement strand
GGGTGAATGCAGACGATAATGTTTGCCATGTTCGCCAAGCTCTCATCCTCGGCAGCGCGCTTCGGTTGGCGTTGGCGCAAGCCATCAGCCTGACCGACCTATTGCGCCCGTACGGGCGCCTCAGTCCCCACCCAGCAGGTCGCGCCGGTCTCGCCAGCGACAGCGGGTATCAAAGCGGGTATGAAACGTGGGTCAAGAACAAGACACCCAATGAAATCAACAGGGTAGAGCGCATATGCTGCTGATGATCGACAACTACGACAGCTTCACCTACAACCTGGTGCAGTACTTCGGCGAGTTGGGTGCCGACGTGCGCGTGTTCCGCAATGACGAGATCACGCTCGACGGAATTGCCGGCTTGAATCCTGCTCAACTGGTGCTGTCGCCTGGGCCCTGCTCACCGGCCGAGGCCGGCATCTGCGTCGAGGCGATCCGCCATTTCACGGGCCGCCTTCCGATCCAGGGCGTGTGCCTGGGCCACCAGGCCATCGGCGCGGCGCTAGGCGGCAAGGTGGTCCGCGCGCAGGTGCTGATGCATGGCAAGGCCAGCACTATCAACACCGATGGCAAAGGCGTGTACCAAGGATTGCCGGAGCGCTTCAGCGTGATCCGCTACCACTCGCTGGCGATCGAGCGCGAGACGCTGCCGGCGCTGCTGGACGTGACATCGACATCGGAAGACGGCGAGATCATGGGCGTGCGGCATCGCGACCTGGCCGGCACGGCCACGCCACTGGAGGGCGTGCAGTTCCACCCCGAGTCGATCCTCAGCGAGCATGGCCATGCAATGCTGAGAAACTTTCTGCAAATGGCCCGCGCCCAGTAACGCGCCAGGAGATCTGAGATGTCCATCACCAACACCGAAGCCCTGACCCGCGTGATCGAGCATCGCGAGATCTTCCACGACGAGATGCTGGCGTTGATGCGACGCATCATGAGCGGCGAGATGTCACCGCTGATGATTGCCGCCTTCGCGATCGGCCTGCGCGTCAAGAAAGAGACGATCGGCGAGATCGCCGCCGCGGCGCAGGTGATGCGCGAGTTCGCCACCCCGGTGGCGGTGGCCGACCGCACGCACCTGGTCGACATCGTCGGCACCGGCGGCGACGGCTCGCACACCTTCAACATCTCGACCGCGTCGATGTTCGTCGCCGCCGCCGCCGGTGCGCGCGTAGCCAAGCATGGCGGGCGCAGCGTGTCGTCGACTTCGGGCTCGGCCGACGTGGTCGAGGCGCTGGGCGCCTACATCAACCTTACGCCCGAACAAGTGGCCACCTGTCTGCAGGAGACCGGTATCGGCTTCATGTTCGCGCCCAACCATCACCTGGCGATGAAACACGCGGCGCCGGTGCGCAAGGAACTCGGCGTGCGCACGATCTTCAACATCCTGGGGCCGCTGACCAACCCGGCCGGCGCGCCCAACCAGCTGCTGGGGGTTTTCCACCCCGACCTGGTGGGCATCCAGGTGCGCGTGTTGCAACGCCTGGGCAGCGAACACGTGATGGTGGTCTACGGCATGAACGGCATGGACGAGATCTCGCTATCGGGCGAAACACAGGTCGGAGAACTGATCAACGGCGCGGTCAAGGAGTACGTCGTCCATCCGAGCGATTTCGGTCTGCCGGTGTACGACTCGCGCGTGCTCAGGGTGGCCAGCAAGGAAGAGTCGGTGCAGTGCATCCAGCGTGCGCTGGCCAACGAGGACGGCCCGGTGCGTGATGTCGTTGTGCTCAACGCCGGCGCGGCGCTGTACTGCGCCAACGTGGCCGCCAGCGTGGCCGACGGCGTGCGGCGCGCGCGCGACGCCGTGGCCTCGGGTGCGGCATTGGCGCGGCTGTCGCAGTTCGTTGCCGTGACCAACCGGTTCCGGCCGCTGGCCTGACGCGCAGTGCCGATGTCCGACATCCTGCAACGCATCGTCGCCGTCAAGCGCGACGAAGTGGCCGCCCTGCTGGCCCGCCGACCGTTGGCCGACCTGCGTGCCGAAGCTGAATGCCGCAGCGGCGATCAGCGTGGCTTCGAGGCCGCGTTGCGCGGAGCGATTGCCGATGGCCGCTCGGCGGTGATTGCCGAGGTGAAGAAGGCCAGCCCCAGCAAGGGCCTGCTGCGCGACCCGTTCGTGCCGGCCGAGATCGCGTCCAGCTACGCCCGCCACGGCGCCGCCTGCCTGAGCGTGCTGACCGACGAGCGCTTCTTCCAGGGTTCGGCTGACTGCCTGCTGCAGGCGCGCGCAGCCTGCACGCTGCCGGTACTGCGCAAGGACTTCATGATCGATCGGGCCCAGGTCTACGAGGCGCGCGCGATGGGGGCCGACTGCATCCTGCTCATCGTCGCCTGTCTCGACGATCCGACCCTGGCCGACCTGGAGGCCTGCGCGCTCGACTTGGGGCTGGCGGTACTGGTGGAAGTGCACGACGCGGCAGAGCTCGATCGCGCGCTGGCGCTGAAGACGCCGCTGCTGGGCGTCAACAACCGCAACCTGCGCAGCTTCGACGTCACGCTGCAGACCACGCTGGATCTGTTGCCGCGGGTGCCGGCCGATCGGCTGCTGGTCACCGAATCGGGGATCCTGCGTCCGCAGGACGTGGCGCGCATGCGTGCGGCGCGGGTCAATGCCTTTCTCGTCGGTGAGGCGTTCATGCGTGCGCCCGATCCCGGTCTGGCGTTGCAGCAGTTGTTCGCATGACGGCCGCCGACCTGCCGGCAGCGTTTGCGTCGCTGCCCGAGGCCTGGCGCGCGCGGCTGTCCGACTGGACGCCGGCTGCAACCGCGGCGGTGGTCGAGCGCGTGCGTGCGGCGTCGGCCGGTCGCGAGATCGCGCCGGCCGACCCGTTTCGGGCCCTGCGCCTGGTTCCGCCCGAGGCGGTGAAGGTGGTCATCCTTGGTCAGGATCCCTACCCGCGACCGGGCCACGCCGACGGCCTGGCGTTCTCGGCCGGCCATGGCAAGCCGCATTCACTCAGGCGGGTGTTCGACGTGCTCTCGGCCGACCGCCCCGGCTGGCAGCGGCCCGGGGGCTGGGCGCTCGATGCCTGGGCGCGGCAGGGCGTGCTGTTGCTCAACCCTGTGCTGAGCGTCGAGGTCGGACGCTCTGGCAGCCACATGAAGTGTGGTTGGCAGGCGCTCACATCGAAGATCGTGCAAATCCTGTGCGGCTTGGCGCAGCCGCCGGCGTTTCTGCTGTGGGGCAAGCCGGCGGGCGCCTTCTTCGACGCCGCGGCTCCTGCGGGTGCCACGGCGCCGGTCTGGCGTACGCGCCACCCGTCGCATGACCTGCGGCGCGAGTTCATGGCCGAGGGCAGCCACTTCCTGGCCACCGCCGAGCGCGTAGACTGGTGGGCGCTGGCCGGCACGTCTGGCGCGCAGTAGCGCGCGTGCTATACTCACCGGCTCACCGGAGGGGTGCCCGAGTGGCTAAAGGGGGCAGACTGTAAATCTGTTGGCTTACGCCTACGCTGGTTCGAATCCAGCCTCCTCCACCACAGACAGATCGAAATTCGGTGACTCCTGGTGAGTGGGCATGGCGGGAGTAGTTCAATGGCAGAACCTTAGCCTTCCAAGCTAATGACACGGGTTCGATTCCCGTCTCCCGCTCCAAGGAAGGCAAGTGAAGGCAAGTGAAGGCAAGTCGAAACGGGGTAGGTCAGCACCCGGCAAATCTGGCCGTTACGGGCCTGCCGATCGACGCGGACACGCGGACACGCGGACAATCAGTCGGCAGACCCGTACCGATGCCCATGTGGCTCAGTGGTAGAGCACTCCCTTGGTAAGGGAGAGGTCGCGCGTTCGATCCGCGCCATGGGCACCACCTGAGAAACCCGAATCCGGCGCCGCAGCGCGGCCCGACATGAGTTGTCAACATTCAATCGCCAGGAGCGCAAGAAATGGCAAAGGGCAAATTCGAACGGAACAAGCCGCACGTGAACGTGGGCACGATTGGTCACGTGGACCATGGCAAGACCACGCTGACGGCGGCGCTGACGTCGGTGCTGGCGGCCAAGTTCGGTGGTGAGGTCAAGGCCTACGACCAGATCG
>JANOJJ010000127.1:0-5236 GCA_031408155.1 Rubrivivax sp. | reverse complement strand
CGATCTGGTCGTAGGCCTTGACCTCACCACCGAACTTGGCCGCCAGCACCGACGTCAGCGCCGCCGTCAGCGTGGTCTTGCCATGGTCCACGTGACCAATCGTGCCCACGTTCACGTGCGGCTTGTTCCGTTCGAATTTGCTTTTTGCCATTTCAGATTACTCCATGTCGAAAGAGCGTTGCCAGTGATGGTTTTAGGTCTCCACGCCACGCACCCGCCACTGGCAGCGGTGCATCGAGGGCCAAAGACCGTCTGAGAAAAGGGCTCGCGCAGCGACAGCCTGCTGTCTTGTCCTACTTGCTCGAGCGAGCCGTGATGATCGCGTCAGCCACATTCTTCGGAGCCTCGCTGTAGTGCTTGAACTCCATCGTGTACGTAGCGCGACCCTGCGACATCGAACGCAGCGTGGTCGAGTAACCGAACATTTCGGACAGAGGCACCTCGGCCTTGATGACCTTGCCGCCGCCGGGTATGTCGTCCATGCCTTGCACCATGCCGCGACGGCTGGACAGGTCGCCCATCACGCTGCCGGCGTAGTCTTCCGGCGTTTCGACTTCCACCGCCATCATCGGCTCCAGGATTACCGGGCTGGCCTTGCGGCAACCGTCCTTGAAGCCGATCGAAGCGGCCATCTTGAAGGCGTTTTCGTTCGAGTCGACCTCGTGGTACGAACCGAAGGTCAGCGTCACCTTCACGTCGACCACCGGGTAGCCGGCCAGCACGCCGCTCGGCAAGGTGTCTTCGACGCCCTTCCTGACGGCAGGAATGAACTCGCGCGGCACCACGCCGCCCTTGATGGCGTCGACGAACTCGAAGCCCTTACCGGGCTCCTGCGGTTCGATCTTCAGCACGACGTGACCATACTGGCCCTTGCCGCCCGACTGGCGGACGAACTTGCCTTCGATGTCGGCCACGGCCTTTCGGATCGTCTCGCGGTAGGCCACTTGCGGTTTGCCGACGTTGGCTTCGACGCCGAATTCACGCTTCATGCGGTCGACGATGATCTCCAGGTGCAGCTCGCCCATGCCGGAGATGATCGTCTGCCCGGACTCTTCGTCGGTACGCACGCGGAACGACGGATCTTCCTGCGCCAGTCGGCCCAGCGCGACGCCCATCTTCTCCTGGTCGGCCTTGGTCTTGGGTTCGACGGCCTGGCTGATCACCGGCTCGGGAAAGACCATTCTCTCGAGCGTGATGATCGAGTCCGGGTCGCACAGCGTCTCACCGGTGGTCACGTCCTTCAGGCCCACGCAGGCGGCAATGTCGCCGGCCAGGATTTCCTTGATCTCTTCGCGCTGGTTGGCGTGCATCTGCAAGATCCGGCCGATGCGTTCCTTCTTGCCGCGGATCGGGTTGTAGACCGAGTCACCGGACTTCAACACGCCCGAGTACACGCGCACGAACGTCAGCTGGCCGACGTACGGGTCGGTCATCAACTTGAAGGCCAGCGCGGCGAACTTCTCGTCGTCGGCAGCGCGGCGCTCGGTAGGCTTGTCGTCGTCGTCGGTACCGGGCACCGGCGGAATGTCGATCGGCGACGGCATGAAGTCGACGACGCCGTCGAGCATGCGCTGCACGCCCTTGTTCTTGAAGGCGGTGCCACAGAACATGGGCTGGATCTCGGCGGCGATGGTGCGCGTGCGGATGCCGAGCTTGATCTCGGCCTCGGTCAACTCGCCCGATTCGAGGTACTTGTTCATCAAGTCTTCGCTCGCCTCGGCGGCGGCCTCGACCATGTTCTCGCGCCACTTCTGCGCATCGGCCAGCAGATCGGAGGGGATCTCCCGGAACTCGAACTTCATGCCTTGCGAGGCCTCGTCCCAGATGATCGCCTTCATCTTGATGAGGTCGATCACACCCGTGAAGGTATCTTCCGCGCCGATCGGTACGACGATGGGCACGGGATTGGCCTTCAGACGCACCTTCATCTGCTCGTAGACCTTGAAGTAGTTCGCACCCGTGCGGTCCATCTTGTTGACGAAGGCCAGGCGCGGCACCTTGTACTTGTTGGCCTGGCGCCAAACGGTCTCGGACTGCGGCTGCACGCCGCCCACCGCGCAATACACCATGCAGGCGCCGTCCAGGACTCGCATGGAACGCTCCACCTCGATGGTGAAGTCCACGTGTCCTGGCGTGTCGATGATGTTGATGCGGTGCTCGGGGAACGACAGGTCCATGCCCTTCCAGAAGCAGGTGGTGGCCGCGGAAGTGATGGTGATGCCGCGCTCCTGCTCCTGCTCCATCCAGTCCATCGTGGCCGCGCCGTCGTGCACCTCACCGATCTTGTGGTTGACCCCGGTATAAAAAAGGATCCGTTCGGTGGTGGTGGTCTTGCCGGCATCGATGTGCGCACTGATACCGATGTTGCGGTAGCGCTCGATGGGGGTCTTGCGGGCCATGATCTTTCTCCAAATACAGGGCCCGCCTTCGGGTTGGGGCTAACCCGTAAAGGCGGCCAAACAGCCGTGGGAGGGTTTGCTCGGCTTGCGTGCTTGCCGGCTCTCAATCCTTCGGCAGGCGACGGACCGTCCGCACGGACGATCCTGCGTCCGGCCTCAGAAGCGGAAGTGCGAGAACGCCTTGTTCGCTTCAGCCATGCGGTGCACTTCGTCGCGCTTCTTCATCGCGCCGCCACGACCTTCGCTGGCTTCCAGCAACTCGTTGGCCAGGCGGGCCGCCATCGACTTCTCACCACGTTTGCGGGCTGACTCCTTCAACCAGCGCATGGCCAGAGCCTGCCGGCGCACAGGGCGAACTTCCACCGGAACTTGATAGTTCGCACCGCCGACGCGACGGGACTTCACTTCGACCATCGGCTTGATGTTGTTCAGCGCAACCATGAAGGTCTCGAGCGGATCCTTGCCGGACTTCTTCTCGACCTGTTCGAGCGCGCCATAGATGATGGCTTCGGCAACCGCCTTCTTGCCCGATTCCATGATCACGTTCATGAACTTGGACAAGTCAACCGACCCGAACTTCGGGTCAGGCAGGATCTCGCGCTTGGGTACTTCGCGACGACGTGGCATGGGGCTCTTCCTTTGTCTGTTTCAGCTGGCACCGCAAATCTTGCGGGTCCTCGAAGGGCCACCTAGACCCTTCACTTACTGAGCCGGTCGCCAGACCGGCTCTCCTGGTCGCGAGGCGTTACGCCTGCTTCTGACGCAACGGTCGTCAGGCCTTCTTCGGGCGCTTGGCCCCGTACTTCGAGCGTGACTGCTTGCGATCCTTGACGCCTTGCAGATCCAGCGAGCCGCGCACGATGTGGTAACGCACGCCCGGTAGATCCTTCACGCGGCCGCCGCGCACCAGCACGACGCTGTGCTCCTGCAGGTTGTGGCCCTCACCACCGATGTACGAGATGACCTCGAACCCGTTGGTCAGGCGCACCTTGGCCACCTTGCGCAGCGCCGAGTTCGGCTTCTTGGGCGTGGTGGTGTAGACGCGCGTGCACACGCCACGACGTTGCGGGCAGTTCTGCATCGCAGGAGACTTGCTCTTTATCACCTCGGCCTGGCGGCCTTGGCGAACGAGCTGATTGATCGTTGGCATAGGTAACTTGTTCCCGTTTGAAGTCACACTCTCTTTTCGGGAAGAAGCCGTGGCGCGTCGCTGGGCTCACCGGTGCGGACCGGTTGGTCCGCCGCTGCAGCAGTCAAGCGTCGGGCGCTAGCCTTGGCGGTTGAGTACCGCTTGCGGCCGGCCGGCCGCAAGCGCGCATCCGGTTGTGCTCGTCAAAGAGCGCGGCAAGATCTGCCGAAAAGCCTTCGATTATATTGGCTCTTGCTCATACCGGCAAGCTGCACTTAATGTCCCATCCTGTGGCGGTACTCGACACCACCGTGGTGCTCGATTGGCTCGTGTTCCGCAACGTTGGCGTTCGGTCACTGGTGGCCGCCATCGCAGGAGGCTGCGTCCAATGGCTCGGTTGCCCGGAGATGCGCACGGAACTGGCACAGGTGCTCGCGCACGCCCGACTGGCCGGCCCTGAGTTCGATGCCCAGCGAGTCCTCGCATCGTTCGATCGACATTGCACGATGCGCGAACGGCCTCGAACCCTGCCACCCTTGCGCCCCCGTTGCCGCGACGCGAGCGACCAGATGTTCATTGATCTGGCGCTGGCCGAGAAGGCGCGCTGGCTGCTGACGCGGGATCGCGACTTGCTCGAGTTGGCGCGAAAGGTGGCGCCGCTGGGCATGCTGATCGAGCTGCCAG
The DNA here is from genome assembly GCA_031408155.1 of Rubrivivax sp. Taxonomy (GTDB): domain Bacteria; phylum Pseudomonadota; class Gammaproteobacteria; order Burkholderiales; family Burkholderiaceae_C; genus Rubrivivax. The sequence goes on along the minus strand of JANOJJ010000127.1, from coordinate 1,024 downwards.
AAGCTTGGCAGCTGGACGCCGCGGGCCCCTGGCCCGGCTGATGCACAGAAAGAAGGGCGGCCTCAGGGCCGCCCTTGAATGGCCGAGTGGAACTCGACCTATCCTGCTGCGTCCGCGCCCGGACCTGCGGCCAGGGCTGCCGCCGTCGCAGCGTCGACATTGGCCATCTGCACCGCCGCCAGTTCCTCGGCCTCCTGCAGCGCGATCGCACGACGCTCGGACTCGTCCATGTCTTCCTTGGCCTTGCGCGCCTGGTGGAAGGCCATGCCAGTACCCGCCGGGATCAGGCGGCCGACGATCACGTTTTCCTTCAGGCCGCGCAGCTCGTCGCGCTTGCCCATGATCGCCGCTTCGGTCAGCACGCGCGTGGTTTCCTGGAACGACGCCGCGGAGATGAACGAATCGGTCGACAGGCTGGCCTTGGTGATGCCCAGCAGCACATCGGCGTGCGTGGCCGGCAGCTTGCCCTCGCCTCGCAGGCGCTCGTTGGTGTTGAGCAACTCGCTGCGCTCGACCTGCTCGCCGACGATGTAGGTGCTGTCACCCGAGTTGACGATCTGCACGCGGCGCAGCATCTGGCGAACGATCACCTCGATGTGCTTGTCGTTGATCTTCACGCCCTGCAGGCGATAGACGTCCTGCACTTCGTCGACGATGTAGCGCGCCAGCTCTTCGATGCCGAGCAGGCGCAGGATGTCCTGCGGATCCGCCGAGCCGTCGACCACCAGTTCGCCGCGGTTGACCACCTGGCCTTCGTGCACCAGGATGTTCTTTTCCTTGGCCACCAGCTCTTCGTGCACCTTGCCTTCGGGGTCGGTGATCTGCAGGCGGTTCTTGCCCTTGGTCTCCTTGCCGAAGCTGACGGTGCCGGTGATCTCGGCCAGCGTGCCCACGTCTTTCGGGCTGCGCGCTTCGAAGAGCTCGGCCACGCGCGGCAAGCCACCCGTGATGTCGCGCGTCTTCTGGCCTTCCATCGGGATACGCGCCAGCACCTCGCCAGGGGCGAGCTCCTGGCCGTCGCGGA
>JANOJJ010000100.1:0-11724 GCA_031408155.1 Rubrivivax sp. | reverse complement strand
CGGGCCGGGGCCGAGCGGACGCGTACCAGCCTTCCAAGGCAGGCCGTCAGTCGCGTCGGTGAGACGCTGTGTATAGGTGAGGAAGATCTTGATCCACTTCTTGCCCGACTCCTTGGACGTTGTGACGTCGTAGACCTCGCGGGCGCTGATGTCGAGAATGTCGGGCTGCAGCACCGCTGCAGCGGCGATCGACTCGCGAACCGCTCCGCCGAACGACTCGACACGCTCGACGGTGTTGGGGTCTAGCGGCTTGACGCTGGGGCCGCGGCGCAAGTGATCCCGGTGGAACTGGCCCATCAGCAGTTCGGCCGTGCGGCGGTCTTGGCCGCGACAGTTGTCAGGCACCCGACCCGCGGCCAACTCTTCATTGGTGACCACGCAGTGCCCCGCGTTCATTGGGTGGAATTTGTAGTACGCGACCGCAGCGGCTTCGGCCACCGCGTAGATCTTGAAGGCGCTGGCAGCACCAAGCACCGCTTCCCTGGTCAACCCCTTTCTGATCCAGCCACGGGCATCGACTTCCTTGCCCTGCGGACACTGTCCCCAGGGCGCACGTTGCAGCCGCGGCGCGCCGGCTTGCTGCAAGGTGTGCGTGAGTTCATGGGCGATCAGGCGTCGGCCGGTGGCACTGTCAGGCGCATATTGACCCGCCGCGAATGCCACATGAGAGCCCACCGTGTAGGCCCGCGCCCCCACCGAACGGGCCGAGCGGTCGGCGCCGGAATCGTCGTGCACACGTACACGCGAGAAGTCGTGGCCGAAGCGCGATTCGAAGAACGAGCGCGTTCCGCTCTCCAACGGCCGCCCCGGAGAGGCCAAGGTGTCGGTCACTACGGCGGGCGCGTGCACGCCGGCGCATGTGCCTTCAGGCAAGCGCTGAATTCGCAACGGGGCCTGCACCGCGGCCGCTCTATCCGCCGCTGCACCTTGCATCACCTGGTCCGCGGCACGGTCGGCCTCTTGCTCGTAACGGTCGTTGACCTCGCCGATCTGCAGCTTGGCCTGCAAGCCCAGCAGCTTCTTGCTCTGGCACTCGCCGCACTCGCCGCTCAGCCCAGGCGCCTTGGTGCCACAAGCGCAACTGCGTTGAACGCGCAGCACCGGTCCCGACGACGCACCGTCCGCCTTTGCAGCGACTGCCGACCCGCGCTGCGTCTCGCTCATCGCACGTTCCCGTCGACGATGCTTCGCGCCGCCGCCTCGCCGAACGCGAAGAGATCGGCCGAAGCTGCCACCTGCCCCCGCACCCGCTCACGGTGCCCGCTCTCAGCCCACCGCTGCGCCACGCCCTCTTGCGCGAACGCCTCTTGCAACCCCTCGCGCAGGCCCGCCACCAGCGCATCGCGCTGCTCGGCCGGCACGCCCTTGAGCTGCAGGCGGCCGATGTGCAGCACGAGCTTGACGGGTCTCACTCCCACTCCCGCATCAGCGCCGCCGGCAAGCTGCGCCCGTGCTTGGTGGCTTCGGCGCGGGCCGCGCGCGCAAGGTGCGACATTCGCACCGGCTCGCGCCGCTCGGCGGCGAGGAAGGCCGCGTTGAGCGCGATGTTGCGGATGCTGCCGCCGGCCATCGGCAGGCGGGCGAGCCGCGTGCAGTCGAGGCCCTCGCGCGGCATGCCTTCTGGGAAGACGCGCTGCCACAGCGCTTCGCGCAGCGCCTCGTCGGGAAACGGAAACTGCACGACGAAGCGCAGCCGCCGCAGGAAAGCCGGATCGAGCGCCGAGCGCTGGTTGGTGGTCAGCACCGCAAGGCCGCGGTAGGCCTCCATGCGCTGCAGCAGGTAGCCGACCTCGATGTTGGCGTAGCGGTCGTGGCTGTCCTTGACCTCGCTGCGCTTGCCGAAGAGCGCGTCGGCCTCGTCGAAGAGCAGCACCGCGCCGGTGTCCTCCGCTGCGTCGAACACGCGCTTGAGGTTCTTCTCGGTCTCGCCGATGTATTTGCTGACGACGCTCGAGAGGTCGATGCGGTAGAGGTCCAGCGCGAGCTCCTTGGCCAGCACCTCGCAGGCCAGCGTCTTGCCGACGCCGCTCTCGCCGAAGAACAGCGCGCTGATGCCCAGGCCGCGCTCGCCCTGCGCCGCAAAGCCCCACTCGCCATAGACCCTCAAGCGCTGGTGCACTTGGGCCGCGAGCTGATGCAAGGTGTCGATCTGCGGCTCGGGCAGCACGAGCTGCTGCCAGGTGGCGACCGGCAGGATGCGTTGCGCCAACTCGTCGAGCTGCGGCCGAGTGTGTTCGCGGCAGAGCGCCTTCAGATGCCCGGCGGCCGCCGGGCCGCGCGACAGCGCCTCCGCATGGCGGGCGATCTGAGCGGCGCTGAAGCGGAACTGCGACGACACGTTGTCGACGCCTTCCAGCAGCGCGGCGTCCGGGCTGCCGCCGAGGGCCTGCAGCCACAGCGCGCGCTGCCCGTCGTGGGCCGGCTTGTCGATGCGCGCGGTGTGCAGGGCCTCGAAGCCCGAGCCTTCGGGCACCGCGACGAATACCAGCCCGGCCAGCCTGTGCACGAGGCGCTGCAGGCCGGCGCCGTGATCGGGGCGTTGATCGCCGGCTTCGACCAGCAAGGCCGCGGGCAGCAGGATGGCCTCGCGCTGCCACAGCGTGGCCAATGCCTCCTGCTCTGCCGGCACGGCGGGGATGTCGGACTGCGACAGCACACACAGCGCAAGCCCGCAGCGACGCGCCGCTTCGGCCGCCACGTCGCGCCGACCTTCGGCGTCGTCGCCGCTGAGCAGCACGGTATCGAGCGCGCTGAGGCTGTGCGCCAAGGCGGCGGCCAGGCGTTCGGCTTCGGCGCGATGCGTCTGGCCCATCAACGCCGGTGCGGCATGGGCCCGCAGCAGCGGCACCAGCCGCGTATCGAGCTCGTTCACGCCGGCCAGGTGGTGCAGCACGCGCTCGTCGATGCGCAGCCGCGCGTGGGCCGGGCCGCCGCCGTCGAGCTCGACGAGCCGCCAGGCGCGTAACGGTGCGAGCGGGCTGAGCGCGCTCCAGTGCGCACCTTCGAGCGTGGCCAGGGCGAGGCCGAAGCTGACCCTGGGTGCCAGCGCCGCGAGGCCGGCATCCATCTCGACACCAGCCGCGAGCAGCAGCACGTCGCGCTCGAAAGGGCTCAGCCCGAAGACGCCGAGCAGTTGCGCCACGGCCGGCGGCATCGCCGGTGCCGGCTCAGGCCGCGGCTGCGGCGGCCCGCCCAGGCGTTCGGCGAGCCGCGCGAACTCGGCCAACAGCCACTGCTGGTGGACGTCGGGCCAGACGGCTCGGGCGGCGGCGTTCATGGCAGCGTGACCCTTTCGTTGAAGAACGACGGCGGCGTGGCAGCGCGATTGACCACCACGCTCTCGATGCCGTCGACCTTCAGCCGCACCAGGGGCCGCCCGCCGGCCGGTGGTGCCGCCCGGAACAGGAAGCGCGGCCGCGCGGCGGTGTTGGCGGTGATGGGCTCGGCCGCGGCTTCGAGCGCGTCCAGCAGCAGCGACACACGCTGCCCGACGCGCAGGTCCGGCTGGCAGTCCAGCTGCAGGCTGAGCACGTTCTGCGCGTTGCGCGTCATCACCACGCTCGCGACGTCGATCGAGGGTGCCAGTGCGACGGGCAGAGCATTGCTGGTCTGCGGCGTGGCGTGCGCCGGCTGCAGCACGCGCATTTCGAGCTGGTACAGGCCCACCGGCAGGTTGGCCGGCAGGCCGGTGAGCGTGGCGCCGACCAGCTTGTCGTTGGTGCCGTCGGGAACGGTCTGCGTATGGACCACGCCGAAGGCGTCGTTGCGCAGGGCGAGCGCGCGCTGCGTGCCGGCCAGATGGTGGCCGTGCAGCTCGAAGCCGTCGCCCAGGCGCAGCACCGATGGCGTGCCGTGCGCGGGCGCGGCCAGCGCCTTCAAGGTCGGGTACGGTGGTTCCAGGCCGGCCGTGACCTGCACGCCCTGGTCGAGCTCGCCACGGCGCAGCACCGGCAGCGGCGAGATCGCCGGGAGCTGCCGTTGGATCAGCACCACCGACACCTGGAACGCCGCCGACGGCCGGTAGTGCGCCTGCAGCGCCGACCACAGGCGCGACATCTCTTCGGTGCCGAGCACGGTGGGCGTGACCTTGATCATTTCGACCTGCTCAGCCAAGTCGGCGCTGCGCAGTGCCTGCGAGATGCCCGGGAGGACGGTGCCGCTCAGCGGGTCGGGGTTGAGCGCCGTTCGGATCTGCTCGCGGCCGAGCACCGGGTTTTCGTGCAGCAGCTGCAAGGCGTATCCGAGCAGCACCTCGGCCTGGAGCTCGGCCACCCCGTACGCGGTGAGCAGGTAGTGCAGGTCGAGCGCCAGCGGCGGGCTGCCGGTGCGCGCTCCGCGCGCGTTTCGCAACGGCAGGTCCACGTTGCGGTAGGCCGCGTTGAGCGTGACCTGGTGCAGGAAGAGGTTCAGGCTGGGCGACGTGCCGCTGCCGCCGATCACCACGCTGTCGGGTGCGACCGCCGTCACGTCGTAGCCGACGCCGAGCGCGCTGGATGCCTGGTGGTCGATGAGGCCGTTGTCGAGCAGGTCCTTGAGCACGGCGGTCACGCCGGCAATGGCCAGCGCGTTGCTCATGGCGACCCTTTGGCACTCGGTCGCAGGTAGTCGGCCAGGCTGCGGCCGCTGTCGCGCGCCCGCGGCGCAGGCCGTGCGCCGTTCGTCGAAGGAGCGAGAGCAGTCAGTTCGACGCGGCCGATGCTGACGTGCACCTCGGTCGGTCGCTCGGCGACCGGCACTGCCGCGCGCGCTTCGAAGCGCGCGCCTGTCGCGGCGCGGATCATCGGCGCGGCGTGCGAGGGCCAGGCAGCGGGCTGCGCCGGCAGCAGCGGCGGCGGTTCCTGCACCAAGCTGCGAGCGCTCGGTGCTGGCGGCTGCGAGGCGGCGGCGGCGATGAAGGGCTCACGCGCGGGCTGGGCGGCCACGGCGCGCGTATCGGGCTCATGCTGCACAGCGTGCCTACCGATCACGGCGGCCACGGCGCGCGCAACGGGCACGCGGGGCACAACAGGCCCGGCGGGCACGGCCTGCACGATGCCCTCGCCCGCCATCGGCGGCGCCACGGCACGCGGCCTGGTCTCGGCAACGGCCGAGTCGGACTTGGCGCGAGGCAAAGGCGGCTGCGGCGGCTGCCCCGCAGCGCGCACGCCAGACGTCCGGCTCGGCACCAGAGGCGCCAGCGCGGCGGCCGCAGGTCCGTCCGGCGTCAACCCGGCCGCAGGCTCGTCGCCTGCTACGCCGGTAGCCGGCGCCACGAGCTGCGAGCGCAGCGGTTGTGCAACCCCCAGCGCGCGCTCGGCCAGCCCGTGCAGCAGGCCGCGGCTCACTGCAGCAACCTCTGCTTGTAGAGCCCGCGCCGCGCCGGCGACATCGCAAGGACCTGCGGCTCCGTCCAGCCGTAGGCGCTAGCCAGCAGGTGCACGTCGTCGATCACACGCGCCGCGTGCGCTGCCAGTTCCTCCCACAAGGTGGTCGCGATGTCCAATGGCGCGACAAAGCCGTGGCCGCAGTGCTCGCAGGTCACGTCGAGCGTCAGGCACGCCAGCGGGTCGGCGGCGTCGAGCGCAGATCCCACCTCGGCACGCTCGGCGTTCGACCACCCGGCAGGCACACCGTCGAGGGCCAGGCGACAGAGCAGTGCCTCGGCCGCATCGTCGACGTCGAGCAGGCCAGTGATGGCGGCCAGGTCGCGCGTCGTGGGCTGGCGAAAACGTTGGCCCTGCACGTTCACGGGGTCGTCGTCAGCGGTCGCCGGCTCGGCAAGACGGCTCAGGTCAAACTGCAGCGAGAGCAACTCGCCGCAGGCCCTGCAGGCCAGCACGGCATCCAGCGACGGCCCGAACCAGGCGCAGCGCAGCGCCATCAGGCAGGCGTCGCGCGCGCCCAGCGGCCGGTCGGCCCACGCCACCGCCGGCTCGGCCACGGCCGCCAGCAGCAGCGTGCGGTCGAGCGGGTGGCGCGAGGCGCCGCGCTCGGCCAGCCAGAGGCAGTCGCTGTCGCTCGGTGGCACGGGCATCACGCAGGCTCGGTGAAGCTCGGCTCGCTGGGCTCGGCAACGTCGTAGTCGCGCTCCCAGCCTTCGTTTTCGAGCTTCAGGGTCTGGATCAGCACCGCGTTGGCGTTCGCGTCGAGGTCGGCCTGCGCCTGGAACTCGCTGACCCAGCAGCGGTAGACCTTGTAGGCCAGCACGACCTGGCCGGTCTCGTTGTAGATCTCGATGATCAGGTCCTTGCGGAAGTCCTTCAGCGAGACCTCGGCACCCAGGCCCGAGCCGTAATTCCACACCTTGTTGGCCCACTTCTCGAACTCGCTGTCGTGGGTGACGCCGCGCTCCAGCGTGATGGCTTCGAACTTCGAGCGTCCCGGCGACTTGCGCGGCACCGAAGGGTCGCCGCCCTCGCGGTGCTCGACCACCTCGGTCGAACGCTTGAGCGCCGACACCTTGCTTATGCCGGCGACATAACGCCCGTCCCACTTGACGCGGAATTTGAAGTTCTTGTAGGGGTCGAAGCGCTGCGCGTTGACTGAAAACTGGGCCATGACAGGTCTCCTGCGCCGCTCAGACCGGGCTCTCGCCGGCGATCTGCTGCAGCTTGATCACGACGAACTCAGCCGGCTTCAGCGGGGCGAAGCCGACGATGATGTTGACGATGCCGTTGTTGATGTCGGTCTGCGTCGTCGTGCTGCTGTCGCAGCGCACGAAGTACGCCTCCTTCGGCGACTTGCCCTGGAAGGCGCCCTGCCGGAACAGGCTTTGCAGGAACGCGCCGATGTTCAGCCGGATCTGCGACCACAGCGGCTCGTCGTTGGGCTCGAACACCACCCACTGCGTGTTGCGGTAGAGCGTCTCCTCGAGGAAGAGCGCGAGCCGCCGCACCGGCACGTACTTGTATTCGTCGGCCTGCTGGTCAGAGCCCTTCAACGTGCGTGCGCCCCAGGCCACCACGCCGTAGGCCGCGAAGGCGCGCAGCGCGTTGACGCCCTTCGGGTTGAGGCTGCCGTTATCCATGTCGTTCATCGTCAGCGACAGCCCGGCCAGGCCGGCGAGGTTGCCGTCGGTACCCGCCGGCGCCTTCCACACGCCGCGGTTGCTGTCGGTGCGGGCGTAGAGGCCGGCGACCGTGCCCGAGGGCGCCATCGGCCGCGGCCGGAACGAGTCCAACGGGTCGGCGATCTGCACCGCGGGGAAATACACCGCTGCGTTGCGCGAAGGCAGCCCCGCCGCCCAAGCTGCGATCGTCGTGAGCGTCTTGCCCGCGGGGGCATCGACCACGTAGAAGGCGCGCCGCGACTCGGCAAGCGCGATGGCGGTCTGGATCACGGCGGTGCCCGCGGTCTCCGGGAGGAGATCGCGGGTCTCGGGAATGCACAGGATGTTGAATAGGTCGACATCCAGCAGCGCCTGCATGCCGGTCTTGCTGCCGCCGGCACTGCCGCCGATCAGCTCGGCGGCATCGCCCTTGATGCCATCGCTGCCCAGCGTGCCGGCGCCCGGCGACACGTTGCTCACGGCCACGGGACGGTGCTGCGCGTCACCGGTGAATTCGCGCCCGCCGTTGGCCAAGCCCATGCCGATGGCCTTGGCCAGCCCGCCGAACGCGCCGGTGGCGATGCTCACGCTCGACGACGCACTGGTCGCGGTGGAGGTGATCTTCAGGCAGTTGATGCCCGCCGTACCGTCCGCCGCGGAGGCCGAGATCACCAGGCGCCCGGTCAATGCCGCCGGCACCTGCGCGGTGAGCGCGGTGACCAGGGCCGCGACGTCTGCGGGCAAGGGGCCACTCGGCAGCTCGAGGCGGAAAGCAGCGTCGCCGTCGACGGTGCCGGCGATCACGCGGTCGCTCAACGACGCGGGTGCGGCGGTGATCAGCTTGCTGACCGCAAAACCGGCACGGTTGAAAGTGGGGTTGCCGTTGACCGCCAGCTTGACGAGCGCCGAGGCACCGTTGACGACCGCAGGCGCGAACTGCGGCGAGCGATCGTTGAGGTTCAAGTTGAGGTGGCGCTCCAGCAGCGACGGCGCGCCGCCAGCGGTGATGCGGCTTATGCTGAGGTTGAAGTCGCCGTCGGGGTTGCGCACTTCGTTGGTGCTCACACTGACGCTGAGGACCAGATCGTTGGCCCAGATGCCAGGGCTCGACGCTTCGACATTTAGCACCACGGCCGCAGCGTCGCTGAGCTGCCAGCGCGCGACGTTGGCGTTCTTGGCCACACGCACGACGATCGCGTGGGTGCCGCCATTGGTGAAGAACTGCCGCACCGCATACGACAGCGGGCTGTCGCGGTCGAGACCGCCGTGACTGCGCTCGAAGTCGGCAAAGCTGTAGCAGTTGACTGCCTTGTCGGGCGGGCCTTGCCTTGTGTAGCCGACGAACGCGGTGATCGAGGTCGCCACGCCGGTGATCGTTCGCACGCCGCTGGGCAGCTCTTCGATGTAGACACCGGGGTAGGACAAGGCAACGGGCATGTCGGGCTCCTCGTGGGTCGGCCAATCGGTTCGTCAGGTCCAGGGCAGTTCACTGGCGCGTCGGCAGCACCTGCGAATACAGCGCTCCGCCACCGCCGAGCGGTACGCGCCGCAGGACTCCCTCGGCCACCAGCGCTTCGAGCGCCTGCTCGACCTCTTCGAGACTGGCGCCGTCATGGGGCGGCATGAGCCACCACCGCGCGACGCCTTCGACCGAGTCAGCCGCCAGCGGGTGGTTGTGCAGGTGATCGAGGATCGCGTCGGCGATGCCTTGCTGCTCTCCCCGGTGGACTGTGTTCATGTGTGCTCGCCTAACGCTCCCGCAAGGACGTTACGCAAGTGTGGTGCCAGCTCTACTCAGATGCGCAAGTGCTTGATTTGCCGGGCTTCCCGCACTTCGCCCTGGGCGAGCCTGCGCCAGCCCGAACCCGCTCCCTCAGACCACCGCCGTGCCGCGCCAGCTTGGCCACGCCGCGTGCTGCCCGGGCGCGGCAGCGCGTTGACGCAGCGGGTCAGGACCGACCCGTCCGGGTCGAACCTGCCCCGCCCCCCCGCGCGCGGACCCGTCGCAGCCATGCGGCCGCTCGTGCAACAGGGAGCGAAGGTCGGGCGGAGCCGGGGCGTGCGCCCGGCTCAGAGCTGGTGAAGCATTCGCGCAGGCGGCTGGAGTTCATCAAGTGGGCCAGGCCGAGCAACTCGAGCACCGGCGCCACCGTGCGCATGAGGTTGTTTGCTAACGCGTAAAACGGTGCGACACAGCGCACCTCCGGTGCGATTGCACTGCGACCTACGCCGCCCTCGCGCACTTTGATGGCTGCGTACAGCCGCTGAGGTCTTGCCTTTCCACCCACGCCCACACCAGCCGCGCTCGGTGCCCCTCGGGCAGCAGTGATTCAAGATCCATGGGGCGCAGTTCGACCTGCTCACGGTTGGGCAGGATCACCCGCGCTCGCGTTCATCCGACGGCCACCGCCGCCCTGGCCGCCACGGCCTCGCGGTCCTCGGGCAGCGGCAAGCTGTCGAACAGCTCGCCGCTGCGCCCGCTCTCGTCGGTTTCAGTTCCCATCGCTGTCAATCGTGGCGTCCACGCATTGGCTGTCGGGGTTAGCCCAGGGTTAGCCCAAATACTCACACCCTTTCAGTCGGCGAACGACTGGCGGTCAAGGCCGTGCTTCTTCAGCAGCTTGCCGAAGGCGCGGCGCTCCTTGCCAGCAACCTGCGCGGCACGCGTGACGTTTCCCCCGGTCTGTTGCAGCAGCCTGAGGACGTAGTCGCGCTCGAAGAGGCGCACCGCCTCGGCCTTGGCACGCTGGAAGCTCGCAGGAGGCACACTGAGCGCCTCGGCGCCGCTCGAAGCCGGCGAGCCGGAAATCACCGACCCTTCGGCCATCAGCAGCTCGCGATGCACCCAATTCTCCAACTCGCGGACGTTGCCTGGCCATGGGTAGGTGCGCATGCACATGAGCGTGGCTGGGTCGAACTGCTTCATCGGCAAATGGTATCTCTTGCAGAACATAGTCACGAAATGGCTTGCGAGCAGCACGACATCGTCACCTCGCTCGCGCAACGGCGGCAAGGTCAGATGCAGGATCTTGAGGCGGTACAGCAAGTCGGTCCGAAAGCACGGCGTGTGGTGCAGCGGCTGGTTCGTCGCGGCAATTACCCGCACGTTGGTATGCAGCTCACGACCGCTTCCCACTGGCCGGTAACGCTGGTCTTGCAGAAAGCGCAGCAGCACCACCTGCGCCTTTGCGCTCAGCGCATCGACTTCATCCAGAAAGAGCGAGCCACCGTTCGCCTCGGCCACCAGGCCGCGGCGGGCGCACTTGGCGTCCGTGAAGGCGCCGCGTTCATGTCCGAACAGTTCCGCCTCGAGCAGGTTGTCGGGTAGCGCACCGCAGTTCACCGGCACGAAAGGCCCGTCGCGGCGCGAGCCTTCGTAGTGGACCGCGCGCGCAACCAACTCCTTGCCCGAACCAGTCTGCCCTTCGATCAGGACGGATGCATCGCATGCCGCTACGCGCGCAAGATGCGTCAGCACGGACGTGAACGCGGGCGACCGACCGATAAAGTCGACGCAGCGATGCGCGATCGTCGCTGCGCTGTCATTGGAACTGCAGAATACCGGGTTCGCGGCAATATTTCCGCCGATGCCACGGATGGCGCCGCCGCCCTTCGGCAAAGTCAGAGTTGGCGCTACAGGCGGAGAACTGCCATCGGAGTTTCGCGAGTCCGCGCTAGCCTGCTTGCCGGCCCCATCGGCTCTGTTGGACCTGTTCACCGCGAGACCCTCCCCCGCACGATTGGTGCAGCGCACGCCCTGCTGTCGTACGCAGCGGTTAACAGGGTTGCGGCGCGAGATGCCGAAAGTGCCACGAACAGAACGGAGGTGTCAATGCCCATGTTTGCGTTCAATCGAGCCTGTGTCCCCATTCGGCAGCAGGAGGAGGCGACTCGAAGCGGATCACGTGGTATCGGTGCCTCCATGGGTTTTCCGGTGCGAATGCCCGGTCTCTCGCTTCGCCACCGAAACAGCGGGCAAAGCCGACCCCGCCCGCTCTCGAAGCAGCTTTCCAACCGGATGTCACTGTGGGCGCGCGAAATCGCGTCTGACCGAGCGGCGAGATCGTTTGGAGGTGAGAGCAAGTCATGAACGGTTGGGGACTGGTGGCGCGACGAAAACCAGGGTGCCCATCTGCGAGGCTACGGCCGTCACCGCGCGGGCCGGACCCTTGGACTTGCCATGGTGCGAATTTCAGCCCATCGTGGACGGCATTTCAGGCTGATCGTGGACGCTGTTTCAGCGTGATCGTGGACGATGGGGGTGGCGCGCAAGTGATTTTTTCACCGCCTCGGAGAAGGCAATCGGCGTTTGCGACCGACAGCAAGGGGTCGTCAGGCGGTCTTGGGCTCGCTGGTTGGACCTCCGCAAAGCAGTCAGCGAGCGCCGGACGAAAATCGTCCGACGCTCCCTCGATCCGCAGCACCCGTTTCGAGCGCCAGAGCTCGAGCGCCGCCGTCGCCTTCAATCGCCGGAGCAGCGACTCGGTGCAAAGGTGCAAGTGCGACTGGGGACGCAGTGGTGCTTGTGGCGCGGTGCGACTGTTGAACGCCTGCTCGTTGGCTTGAGAACCGACGCCACTGGGCGCATTGTCCAATCGCTTTGGCGCTCACAGAAAGTGACCCAGCGTTGCTCACCAAAATTGACCCAGCACCGGTCGGAAGTTTTGTAACTGCCGGGATGGTTGTCGGTCGTTGAT
>JANOJJ010000082.1:0-1570 GCA_031408155.1 Rubrivivax sp. | reverse complement strand
GCGGCGAATTCGTTCGTCTGGCCCTCGAAGCGGCCGGCGCACCCTATGTAGACGTGGCCCGCGGGACCGAGGACGCGGGCCAGGGCCTGCGCGCCCTGCACAAGCTGCTGAACGACAAGACCCAGACCCAGCCACCGCTGGCACCGCCCTTCCTGAAGGACGGTGATCTGGTGGTCGGGCAGACCGCCGCCATCCTGCAGTACCTGGCACCGGCGTTGAAGCTGGTTGCGCGCAACGAGCGCGCGCGCCTCTGGACGCACCAGATCCAGTTGACCGTCGCCGACCTGGTGACCGAGGCGCACGACACCCACCATCCGGTTGGCGTCGGTCTGGTCTACGAGGACCAGTTGCCCGAGGCCCTGCGTCGCGCGCAGGAGTTCTGCCGCGCCCGCCTGCCCAAGTATCTGCAGTGGTTCGAAAGCATCGTGGCGCGCAACCCGGCCGGGTCGCGCTATCTGGTCGGCGGCAAGCTCAGCTATGCCGACCTGTCGCTGTTCCAACTCGTCGAAGGCTTGCGCCACGCATTCCCGAACTCGACCGAACGCGCCCTTGCCAGCGCGCCGGCAGTCGTGCAGCTGCATGACCGCGTCGCCGCGCTGCCCCGGGTGGCCGCCTATCTGCGCAGTGAACGGCGCATTGCGTTCAACGAGCAGGGCATCTTCCGCCGCTATCCCGAGCTCGACCTCGCATAGTGAGTGTGCTTAGCAAACTCGATGGCCCGATGTTCAAGCACGAGGATGGTCAGTGGGCGATGTTCGAATGACGTCGCCGATGGCAACGTCCGTCATTGCAGAGGGTCAGAACGGTTCGTCCTCGTCGAGTAGCCGGGCTACGGGCGGGTTGATGCGAATGTCGCGCTGCTGGTCGACCACGCCGACCTCGACCGGCGGCGACGCAGCGGCTGTGGGCGGGTTGGGCGCCGCGGCGCAAGCGGCCTGCAGCACAGCCCCAGTCAGGCAGCCTGCAGTGCCAGACGACGGCAGGGCCGAGGCGACCAGCAGGCAGTTGGCTGGTTAAACTCGGATCTGGCGGTCATGCAGGTCCTCTGACGGGTTCGCGACCGGTCTGCGTCCATCGCTTCGAGCAGGGCTCGAGTTGGTGCGGTGGCGTCCTACAGGCGATCGGCCTGACGCCCCCTGGCCGGGTTGCGGCAAGCGCGGCAGCATCGGGTCAGGTGCCGACACACGCCGCCGCCGCCCGCCGCCGCCCGCCGTTGACGCCTGGAGTGCGCCCATGCTCGAGCAACTGGTCTGCCTGATTCGCCGCGCCGGTTGCGCCGGCTTGCTGTTGTGCTGCAGTCTCGTTGCCGCGCCGCTGGCCCAAGCCCAGGACGCCGCAGCGCTGCGAGCGCGCCACGTCGCACTGCACGAGCAGCTGGCCGCAAGCCCGTTCGGTCGCGCGCTGGTACTCGAGTCGAGCGAACTGCCGAGTGGCCTGAAAGGTGAAATCCATGCGCAGATCGACCTGCCCTACCCGGCGCTCGGACAGGCGTTGCAGATCAGCGAGCACTGGTGCGACATCCTGCTGCTGCACCTCAACGTCAAGCACTGCGCAGCGCATGAAAGCCAAC
>JANOJJ010000852.1:0-2171 GCA_031408155.1 Rubrivivax sp. | reverse complement strand
AGCGACACCTTCGCGCTGGCGCAGGCCGGTTTGCTGCCGATGACGGCCTGGCTCGATTTGGTGGCAGCGCTTCCGTCGGTGCGGGGTTTGGGCCGGCCGGCCCTGCTGGCGCAGGCGCAATCAGCACTGCGGCTGCTCGCCGAAGCGCTGGCTGGCAGCCCGGCCGAGCCCGCCCTGAAGGCTGCTGCGCAGGCCTTGCTGGCGCCTGAACTGCAGGCCCTGGGTTGGACTGCGCGGGCGGGCGAAAGCAGCGAGGCGCAAGCGCTGCGCGCCTCGTTGATCAGCGACCTGGCCCGCCATGGCGACGCCGACGTGCTGGCGCGCGCAGGAGCCTTGTTCGACGACGACGAAGCCGGCCGCGCGCCGTTGCAAGCGGGCATCCGCGAAGCCGTGGTCGGCGCCGCCGGACGCACCGCCGACGCGACCCGCTTCGAGGCCTTGCGCCGCCGGCTGCTGGCGGCCAGCAGCGACGACGACCGTTGGCTCTTTGCCACTGCCCTGGCGCGGGTGCCCGACGCTGCACTGGCGCAGCAGGTGCTGGCGCTGGCGCTCACCGACGCGCTGCCGGTCAACGTGGCCACGCGGTTGCCGGGCCTGGTAGCCGATGGCGGTCAGCACGCTGACCTGGCCTACCGCCATGTGCTGGCGCACTGGTCGGCAATGGCGGGGCGTGCCGGCGACATGTTCGGTGCGCGTGCCTGGCTGCTGCCGGGCGTGGCCTGGAGCTCGAACAGCGTGCAACAGGCGCAGCGCCTGTTGCAGGACCAGCAGCATGTGATCGGCGACCCCGGCGCGGCCGTGGCGCAGCGCGTGGCCGCGCGCATCGAACTGCTGAGCGCCGTCCGGGAGCGTGAATCGCAGCGGCTGTTGCAGCCGCTGCAGGCGCTGCCGGAGCGCCTGGCAGCCGCGCCACGCTGAGCGGCGCTACAGCATCAGCGCCAGCCGCTCCAGGATCAGCACCGCGAAGAAGCCGAAGGCCGCCAGCAGCGTCCACTTGACGATCACCATGCCGCGCTTGCGCCACACGACATGGCTGGTGCCGATGTACATCGCGAAGCACAGCAGCCCGGACAGCAGCAGCAGGCCGAAGACGAGTCGAAAGGCCATCATCGGCGCCGCTCCCTACCAGGCCGGGGCCAGTTCGGCCAGGCCGCGCGGCGCCTCGTCCGGCTTGTCGAAGCTGACCACGTCATAGGCCGTGCGGTCGGACAGCAGACGGCGCAGCAGCTTGTTGTTCAGCGCATGCCCGCCCTTGAAGGCCGTGTAGGCGCCGATCAGCGGCTTGCCCAGCACATGCATGTCACCCATCGCGTCGAGGATCTTGTGCTTGACGAATTCATCGTCGTAGCGCAGCCCGTCGGCGTTGAGCACGCGGTAGTCGTCGACCACGATGACGTTGTCCATGCTGCCGCCCAGGCCCAGGCCGCGGGCACGCATCATCTCGACGTCTCTGGTGAAGCCGAAGGTGCGCGCACGCGCGATGTCGCGCTTGTACTGTCCGCTGCCGAAGTCGAACTCGACGCGCTGGCCGGTGGCGTCGAGCGCGGGGTGCTTGAACTCGATCTCGAAGCTGAGCTTGTAGCCGTCGAACGGCTCCAGGCGCGCCCACTTCAGCGACGGGCCTTCGCCTTCGCGCAGCTCAACCGCCTTCGTGATGCGCAGGAAACGCTTGGGTGCCTGCTGCAGCTCGATGCCCGCGCTCTGCAGCAGAAAGACGAAACTGGCTGCGCTGCCGTCGAGGATGGGCACCTCTTCGGCGGTGATGTCGACCTGCAGGTTGTCCAGCCCCAGCCCGGCGCAGGCCGACAGCAGATGCTCGATGGTTTGCACCTTGGGGCCGCCGGGGTCGTCGACGCGGCTGATGGTGGTGGCCATGCGGGTGTCGCTCACCGACTCGGGCGTGACCGGAATGTCCACCGGCAGGGCCAGGTCGGTGCGGCGAAAGACGATGCCGCTATCGGCCGCTGCCGGGCGCAAGGTGAGCTCGACCTTCTGACCACTGTGCACGCCCACGCCCACGGCGCGGGTCAGTGACTTGAGGGTGCGTTGAGGGACCATGCCGGCATTGTCCCAAATCGGGCGCCGCGCCGACCCTCAGCGACCCTGATGCTCGCGCCGGGTCCGATGCTCGCGCCCGCGCGCGCTGCCGTGCCGGGCCTGCACATAACAGT
>JANOJJ010000848.1:0-5956 GCA_031408155.1 Rubrivivax sp. | reverse complement strand
TGGAGGCCCACGCTCAGCGTCACCGGGGCCGACGGATTGCCCGAACTGAAGAACGCCGGCAATGTGCTGCGGCCGTTTACGGCCTTCAAGCTCAGCCTGCGCCTGCCGCCGCTGGTCAGCGGCCACGAGGCCAGCCTGAAGCTCAAGGAGCTGTTGGAAGACAACGCACCGTACAACGCGCGCGTCACCTTCCGCCCCGACGGCCGCGCCGGCGCCCTGGGCGCCAACGGCTGGAACGCGCCCGCGCTGTCAAGCTGGCTCGAAAGCGCGCTCAATGCGGCCTCGAACGCCCATTTCGGCGCCCCGCTGGGCTACATCGGCCAAGGCGGCACGATCCCGTTGATGAGCATGCTGGAGCAGGGCTTTCCGGCCGCGCAGATGATGGTCTGCGGCGTGCTGGGCCCGAAGAGCAACGCCCACGGACCGAACGAGTTTCTGCACGTGCCCTATGGCAAGAAGCTCACCGCTGCGGTGGCGCAGGTGATCACGGCCTGTCCCTGAGGCTGGACCTGCGACGGCGGCGCCGGCGCCTATTGCGCAGCGCGCTCGGCCTGCGCCTTCAAGCGCTCGAGTTTGCCGGCGTAGAGGGTTCGCTGCTCGCCGCTGCCGCTGTACTCGGCGGCCAGTTCCAGGTGGCGCCGGGCGCGCGCCAGGTTGCCGAGCCGGCCGTGGGTCACGGCCAGCCAGTGGTGCAGCTCCGGGTTGCGCGGCGTCAGGCCGAGTTCACCCTCCAGCAGCAGCAAGGCCTGCTGGACTCGACCTTGATCGAGTGCCAGCCGTGCGTGATCGAAGCGCGTGCCGGCTGGGCCTGGTGCAGCGCGACCCGCCAGCGCAGGTGCGGCAGCAGCCGACCGGCCCAGCGCCTGCTGCACCCCGGCCAGGTTGCCGGCTACATGTTCGTTGTCCGGGTCGAGCGCGCGGGCCAGCAGCAGGGCGCGCTCGGCTTCAGGCAATGCGCCGCGGTGGCGGTAGATCACGCCCAGCGTGTTGTACAGGTTGGCATAGCCGGGATCCTGCGCCCACGCCCCGCGCAGCCACCAGTAGGCGTCGTGCACGCGGCCGCTGGCCAGCTCTTCGGCGGCGCGGTTGTTCATGAACTGCGCGCTGATCCGGCGCTGGTCGAGTTCACGCGTGCGCTGGCGGCGCAGATCCTGCCCGGGCACAAAGTCCACCAGCAGCCCGCCCGGGTCCGACGGGCCCGAGCGTGATTGGCGCATGCCGTTGTACAGCGCGAGGTTGACATGGCCGATGACGAACGTGAGCTCGCCCGCGGGCTCGATCGCCGGCCGGTCGAGCACCTCCTGGAAGCGCACGGTCAAGCCGAGCTCGTGCGCAAAGGCCGCGGTCATGATCACCAGCGACAGGCAGTTGCCGCGGCGTGCATCAAAGGCCTCGGCCGCGGTGCGGGTGTGCACGGCGTCGTACTCGAGCCGCAGCTCGCCCTGGGTGTACAGCGCGTCGATCAAAGCCATCTGCGCGCCTTTGCGCCAGACCTGCGGCTCGATGCGCTCGTGCAGATAGCGCCGCATCGCCGGCGTCACGCTGAACAGCCCGCTCACGTCGGGCGCTTGCACGGGCGGCACGAACAGGTGATCGCGGAAGACGTCGTCGTCTGGTCGGGCGATCGGCTCGACACTGGCGCAGCCCAGCAGCAGCAGGCAAGCCAGCAACGGGATCCAGCGCTTCATGGCGGTCTCCATCGACTCGGCGGTCAAAGGGTGTCCGCCATGCTGGCTCCGTGACAGCGCGCCTGTCAATGGCCAGGGGCGGTCAGCGGGCTAGAACGTCAAGCCGCTGGCCATGCGCTGCCCCGACAGCGGCTCGAGCAGCCCGAGCAGCGGTTTGAGTGGCCCGTAGCGCAGCGCCACGCGCGTGGCGTAGTCAAAGAAGCGCGGCAGGTCGGCAGCGTAATGCGGCTTGCCGTCGCGATGCTTGAGGCGACAGAAGATGCCCATCACCTTCAGGTGGCGCTGCAGCCCCATCCACTCGAGCGCGCGCCAGAACTCGCCGAAATCGGCCTCGATGGCCCGGCCCTGCAGCAGGCCGGCGGCACGTGCCTGCTGCCACCAGCGCACGGCCCAGTCGAGCTCCTGCGCCTCGTCCCAGCTGATGAAGGCGTCGCGCAGCAGGCAGGCCAGGTCGTAGCTGACGGGGCCGTGCACGGCGTCCTGGAAGTCGAGGATGCCGGGGTTGCGCCGCGGACAGACCATCAGGTTGCGCGCCATCCAGTCGCGGTGCACGGCCACGCGCGGCTGCGCCAGCGCGCTGACCACCAGGCGGTCGCACAGGCGCTGCCAGGTCTGCTGCTGGGCCTGGCTCCAGCTGATGCCGAATTCGCGCTCGACGCACCACTCGGGGAAGAGCGCGAGCTCGCGGCGCAGCAAGGCTTCGCTGTAGTCGGGCAACGCGCTGCCGGGCACACGCAACTGCCACTGCAGCAACGCCTGCAGCGCGTCGTGCATCAGTCCCTGGGCCCGGTCGGCGTCGCGCAGGGCGTCGAGGTAGAGCTCGCGCCCCAGATCGCTCAGCAGCAGGAAGCCGTGCGTCTCGTCGCGCTCCAGTACCGCCGGCGCATGCAAGCCGGCGCGCTCGATCAGGCCGGCCACCTCGACGAACGGACGCACGTTTTCGAGTGGTGGCGGCGCGTCCATCACGATGAAGCTGGCGAGCGCGCCCTGCACGCGCAGGTAGCGCCGAAAGCTGGCGTCAGCCGAAGCCGGCTCGAGCGTGTGCCACTGCAGACCATGGCGCGACGCGATAGCGGCGGCCCAGGCCTCGAAGGCGGCCCGGCGTTCGGCCGTAGGCCAAGCCACGGGTGCAGCGGGAGCGGATGCAGGAACAGCAGTCATGGTCGCGGGCAGGTTCGAGGCGGCCAGCATCCTGTAGGCAGCCTCAGGGCTGGCGACGGGTTGCTCGTGCGAGGGCGCCGCGCCGGCGAGGGCACCAGGGCCCTCATACATAATCGATTCTACAAAGCAGTCCTGCGGCCCCGGCCGCAGCATCCCGGCCCGCACGGTGCCGCCTTCAGTGCCGCATCCAGCCCCTCCGAGCCGCCTTGCCTGACGCTGTTTCCGCCCCCACTGCGCGCCTGCTGCGCCGACTGCTGCCGATCGCCGCAGCCGCCTGGCTGGCCTGCGGCGCCAGCGCGGTGGTGGCACAAGGAGCGCGGCGGCCGAGCCCGGCCGCGAGTGGCCCGAGTGCCGTCGTCGACGCTCCGATCGAGTTGCAGGCGCGCGAGATCCGCGGTCGGCCCGACCTCGACGCCACGGCCGAAGGCCAGGTCGAGCTTCGGCGCGGCCCGCTCGAGCTGCAGGCCGACTGGCTCAGCTATGAGCAGGCGCAGGACCTGGCCGTGGCGCGTGGCAACGTGCGCCTGCGCAACGCCAGCGGGCGCTACAGCGGCAGCGAGCTGCAACTGCATCTGCAGCGCTTCGAGGGCTTTGTGCTGCAGCCGACCTACGAGTTCGACCGCCTGCAGGCCGGCGGGCGCGCGCAGCGCATGGACTTCATCGACAACAAGCGTTCGGTGGCATACCAGGCCTGGTACACGAGCTGCCCGCGCGAAGACGGCGATAACCCCGCCTGGGTGCTGCAGACCACTCGCGTGCAGCTCGATTTCGAGAACAACGAAGGGGTGGCCGAAGGTGCAGTCCTGCGCTTCCTGGACATCCCCATCCTGGCTCTGCCGACCTTGAGCTTTCCGCTTGGTGACGGACGCAAGTCCGGCTGGCTGCCGCCGACGGTGGACTTCGACACCCGCAGCGGCCTGAGCCTGGCGGTGCCCTACTACTGGAACATCGCGCCCAACCGCGACGCCACCTTCACGCCGCAACTGATCGTCCGGCGCGGCGCGGCGCTGGACAGCGAGTTGCGCTGGCTCGAGCCCGGCCACAGCGGCCGCATCCAGGCCGACCTGCTGCCCAACGACCGGGCGGCCGGCCGCTCGCGCTGGGCGCTTTCTGGCGAGCACGACGGCGCGCTGGCGCTGAACACCCGCTGGCATGTCGACGGCCTGCGCGTGTCGGACGACTCCTGGTGGAAGGACTTTCCGAAGGATTCACGCAGCCTCAACGCGCGGCTGCTGCCGCTGCGGCTGGAGGCTGAACACGATCTGAACGGTGCCTGGGGCAAGGGCCTGGTCTACGCGCGCATGCTGCGCTGGCAGGTGTTGCAGGGCAGCGACGTGGTGGTGCTGTCACCCTACGAACGCATGCCGCAACTGGGCCTGCAACTGGCTGGAGCGGTCGCCGGCGGGCTGGGCCTGCAGTACGCGCTGCAGACCGAAGCAAATCGCTTCGTGCTGCCCGACCGTGCCGGCAGCCCTGCCGAGCCCACCGGTTGGCGCGCGCATGTGCTGGGTTCGCTGTCGTGGCCGCTGCGCCAGCCCGGATCCTGGGTCGTGCCGCGCCTGAGCGTCAATGCGGCCAGTTATGCGTTGGACCAGACGCTGGTCGACGGCCGGCGGCACGCCGCGCGCGTGATCCCGAGCATGAGCATTGATGCCGGGCTTGAATTCGACCGCGCGACCACGCTGTTCGGTCGCTCGTTTCGGCAGACGCTGGAGCCGCGTGCCCTGTACGTCAACACGCCGTACCGCAACCAGACCGGCCTGCCGAACTTCGACTCGGCGGCGAAGGACTTCAACGTCAACTCGATCTTCTCGGACAACGCGTTCTCGGGCATCGACCGCGTGTCGGACGCACACCAGCTGACGGCCGGCGTGACCACGCGCTTGGTCGACGCCGCCACCGGCGCCGAAACAATGCGACTTGGCGTCGTGCAACGGGTTTTGCTGCGCACGCAGCAGGTCACGCCCGAGGGGCTGCCATTCAGCCAGCGCTGGTCGGACGTCTTTCTGTTCGGCTCGGCCAACGCCGGCGCCGGGCTGACCCTCGAGGGATCGTTGCAGTACAGCCCCGACATCCAGCGCGCGGTGCGCTCGATCGGATCGGTGCGCTGGAACCCGGGTGAGTACCGCACCCTCAGCACCACCTACCGCCTGACCCGTGGCCTGACCGAACAACTCGAGCTGGGTTGGCAATGGCCGATCTGGAAGTCGGCGCTGGCCGCCGGGACAGGGCGCGCGGCGACCGCAACGAGCAGCGGCAGCAGCTGCGGCGGCACCTGGTACGCCGTGGGCCGGGTCAACTACAGCCTGAAGGACAGCCGCATCACCGATTCGATCCTCGGTCTGGAGTACGACGCCGGGTGCTGGATCATGCGGGTGGTGGCCGAACGCCTGTCCACCGGCCGCAGCGAGGCCACGACGCACATCCAGCTGCAACTCGAACTGGTGGGCCTGTCGCGCCTGGGGTCCAATCCGCTCAAGGTCTTGAAGGACAATATCCCGGGTTACCGCCTGCTGCGCGACGAGCGCAGCGAATCGATCCCCGCGCCCCCTCGATATGACTGAACCACTGACCAGCTGGCGTGTCACGACCGCCGCCGCCGCCGCCGCCGTGCTGGCACTCTGCCTGGCGCTGCCCGTGCTCGCCCAGGTTCGCCCGGCGGTTCGCAATGGTGACTACATCGTGGCCGTCATCAACCAGGAGCTGGTCACCGCCGGCGAGGTCGAGCGACGGGTCGAGCAGGCGCAGGCACAAGCCAGCCAACGGCCGAGCCTGCGACTGCCGCCCGAACCCGCGCTGCGCCAGCAGGCTCTGGACGGGCTGATCGAAGAGCGCGTGATCATCACCCATGCGCGCGAAGCAGGCGCCAAGGTCGACGACGCCGACCTCGACCGCGCGGTGCAGAGCATCGCGCAGCAGAACCAGCTCTCGCTCGATCAACTGCGCGAGCGCATGCGGCTGGATGGGGTGGACTTCGGCAGCTTTCGCAACAACTTGCGCGACCAGATGCTGGTCGAACGCATCCGTGAGCGCGAGGTCTATCAGCGCATCCGCATCACCGAGCTCGAAGTCGACCGCCTGGTCGACCAGCAACGCGCCGCGGCCCA
>JANOJJ010000835.1:0-3672 GCA_031408155.1 Rubrivivax sp. | reverse complement strand
CCGGCGAGCCGAAGCTCAAGCGGCCCGGGTTGGCCTTGGCGTAGGCCACGAACTCCTGCATCGAGTGGACCGGCAGCGACGGGTGCACCATCAGGAAGACCAGCACGCGCGCAACGCTGGCCACCGGCGTCAGGTCCTTCTCGGGGTCGAACGGCATCCGGGTGTACAGGAAGGGGTTGACCGTCATCGCGCCGCCGCTGCTCATCAGCAGCGTGCTGCCGTCAGCGGCCGACTTGGCCACCGCGTCAGCGCCGATGTTGCCGTTGGCGCCGGGGCGGTTTTCCACCACCACCTGCTGCTTGAGCTGGTCGCTCAACTGCTGCGCCAATGCGCGGCCGATCACGTCGGCCGCGCCGCCAGGCGGAAAGTTGACGATCAGCTTGATCGGCTTGTTAGGCCAGGCCTGCGCCCAGGCCAGCGGGCTGGCGAGCGTGGCAGCGAGTCCGAGGGCCAGTGCGCTACGGCGGATCATCGTCATGGTCTTGACTCCAGGTCGGTGCAGGTTCAAAGCTCAAGCCGGCCGCAGCCAGCCGGTCAGCCATTCTCGGACGCGTGCAACAACGCCTTCGATCCAGCGCGGGTTGGTGATCACTTCGGCGCGGTAGAAGCTCGGACACAGCGTGGCCGCGTGCGCAGCCGAGCCGCACAGGCCGCAGCCCACGCAGCCGTCGATCACGGTCGCCACCGGGTCGACGCGCAGCGGGTCGGGGTTGTCCTTCAGCGTCAGCGTCGGGCAGCCCGACAGTCGGATGCAGGCGTGGTCGCCGGTGCACACGTCCTCGTCGACGCCGTACTTCACGCGCTCGACGCGTTCACCGCGCTCGAGCCGGCCGGCGGTCCAGGGCCTGCTGCGGCGCTGGCGTTCGAGCTGGCATTCGCCTTCGGCGACGATCACCTTCAGGCCGCTGAAGGTGGTCGTCAGCGCTTCCTGCAGCGTGTGCTGCATGGTCGCCACGTCATAGGTGTTCACCACCCGCATCCATTCGACGCCCATGCCCTTCAGGGTCGTCTCGATGGTCTGGTTCTTGTGCGCCAGGCTCTGCTGCAGCGACGCGTTGCGTTCGGCCTCGGCCTTGGCTTCGTCGTCGGGGCTGTTCAGGATGTCCTGCGTGCCGGTGGCCGAGGTGTAGCCGTTCTTCATGATCAGCAGCACCGCGTCGTCAGCGTTGAACAGCGCAGCCTGCACGCCGGTGAGCAGGCCGTTGTGCCAGAAGCCGCCATCGCCCATCACCGCGATCGAGCGCCGCTGCATCATCGGCGACACGCCGGCGCGGCTGGCCAGGCTCATGCCGTAGCCGAGGATCGAGTGTCCCGAGCTGAAGGGCTCGAAGGTGGCCAGCGCATGGCAGCCGATGTCGGCCGCGATGTGTACCGGGCCGACCTCCTGTTGCGCCAGCTTGAGTGCTGCGAACACCGGCCGCTCGGGGCAGCCGATGCAGAAGCCCGGTGGCCGCGCGGGCAAGGCTCCGAGTATCCGGGCCACATCCGCGCGCCGCTCGGCGTTGGCAGCGAGCCAGCCGCGCGCGCCCAGGGTGTCGATGTCGCCGGCGTGACGCTCGAGGTACGCCAGCAGCGCCGGTACCAGCGCCTCGACCGTGTATTCCCCCGCGGCAGGCAGCAGGTCCTTGCCGTGCAAGGGCGTCTGCAGGTCCAGCCGACGCAGCATCTGCGACAGGTCTTTCTCGATGTACTCGGGGTAGCCCTCTTCCAGCACCAGCACCGCGTGTTTGGCCAGGCAGAAGGCGCCGACCTCGGCCGGCACCAGCGGATAGGTGACGTTGAGCACCAGCAGCGGGATGCGGCTGGCGCCGAAGGCATCGGCCAGGCCCAGGCGCTGCAGCGCGCGCATCAGCGCGGGGTACAGCCCGCCCTGCACCACGATGCCCAGTTCGCTGCGCTCGCCATCGAAGTGTTCGTTCAGTCGGTGCTCGGCGACGTAGCGCTGCGCCGCCGGGATGCGCTGCTCGACCTTCAGCTTCTCGTGGCGAAAGGTCACCGGTGGATGCGCCAGCCGCATGTAGTCGAAATCCGCCGGCTCGTCGATCAAGGCCCGGGTCGACCAGCGCGGCGCCCGGTTGTCCTTGGCGACGAAGGTGCCGCGCAGATGGCAGGCGCGGATGCGCAGTTCCATGATCGCCGGCATGTTGCTGGCTTCGCTCAAGGCGAACGCGTGTTCGACCAGGTCGACCATCAGCGCCAGATCGGGCCGCGGGTCGAACAGCGCCAGCGTGCTCTTCTGAGCAAAGGCGTGGGTGCGCTCCTGGATCACGCTGGCGCCTTCGCCGTAGTCCTCGCCGACGACGATCAGCGCACCGCCGACGACGCCGGGCGAGGCCAGGTTGGATAGCGCGTCGGCAGCGACGTTGGTGCCGACGATGCTCTTCCAGGTCACCGCGCCACGCAGCGGGTAGTGGATCGACGCACCCAGCATCGCCGCCGCCGAGGCTTCGTTGGAGCAGGCCTCGACATGCACGCCCAGCGTGTCGAGGTACGGCCGCGCCTGCACCATGACGTCGAGCAGGTGCGACACCGGCGCGCCCTGGTAGCCGCCGATGTAGGCCACGCCCGACTGCAGCAGCGCCTTGGTGATGGCCAGGATGCCTTCACCGTGGAAGGTGGCGCCGGCGCCGAGCTGCAGCTGTTCGATCTCTTCGGTGAACTGGACTTCCATCGGGGCGCAGGCAACAGCCCGCTCGTGGTCAAGCGCGTGACTCTAGGCGCCGGCCGCGCATTCGTCCATTGTGCGCCCGCTACGGGCGCACTCCCGCGGGTGCAAGTCCCGCCGTAACTCGATCACAGCGAACGAAGCGAAGCGCGACTGCATGAGGGCGACCGAGTGTGGGGAGCAAGCGTGGAGCGAAGCTGCGAGCCGATGAACAGGACCCGGATAGAAGGCGGTGCCGGGCACGGCGATGCACGCCGCGGCCGCGCGCATCGACCAGCGGCTCGCCGCAGCGGCGTGCCGGCTGGGCGAGGCCTGCGCGGCGCAGGACCAGCGAGACCCTGCCGGTCGACACCACAAGACTGTTCCCGGGTCACGCTGCCGATGTTGATGCAGCACACCGGCAGCTCGCCGTCGACCAGGCCACACAGCCGCGCCAAGCGGGGCGACGCCATCGCCTGAGGTCGACCCGTGGCTGGCGTATGCGATGCAGGCGGAGGGGCCGATACAGGCCGGCAAGTTGAGGCCCTCGACCGATACCCAGTGCGCGATGGTCGCGTGGCTGCAGGGTACGGGTTCCGGTCGGTCGTCATTGCCCCGTCACCCACGGCCTGCGGTGGAGGGCTGCCGTGCGCATCGCCAGGCTGTATGGGTTGATTCGACCGGCGGACGTTGCGGTTGAAGCCAAACTGGGCACCGGCACTGACGAATCACGTCCACGACTCGAAGTCAGAGCGGTTTGTTGGCCAAGACTGCCATCCAGGCCGCGGCTGGCGGACGCCGCTACGTCGGCTCCGGAGTCGCCTGATCGAGAGTTCGATGACCCGCTCACGACCCATGAGCGACATTCATTGCCCGGTGTTGATCGTCGCGAAGTGGTCGCTCGCGCGTGTTTCGCCAAGGGCATGCCGAAGAAACGAGCCTTGAGGTCCATGTCGATTCAGGACGCAAGGACGCGATACAAATCTATGCAAGTCAGACATGGTTCGAATTCAATCGTCAAGAATTCA
>JANOJJ010000824.1:0-8543 GCA_031408155.1 Rubrivivax sp. | reverse complement strand
CGGTGGAGGTGACGAGCTTCCTGCTCAACGAGAAGCGCACCGAGATCACCAAGATCGAACTCAAGCAGCGCGTGACCGTGCTGCTGGTGCCTAACAAGCACCTCGAGACACCGAACTACAAGCTCGAGCGACTGCGCCACGACGACCCGCGGCTCGAAGGCCTGCAGGCCAGCTACACGATGATCGAGGAGCCGGACGACGAGGTGGGCATCACCCGCCGCGAGAAGGCCAAGCCGAAGCAGGATCCCATCATCAAGGGCGTGTTGCCCGACCAGCCGGCTCCGCCGGCGCCGGCCCCTGCCCCGGTGGCCGCACCGGCGCCCGCCGCCGTGGCGGCGGCGCCCTTGCCGAGCGCAGCACCGGCGCTGATGTCTGACGCCGGTTCAGGCTTCTTCTCGTGGGTGCGCAAGCTGTTCGGCGGCGCGCCGCCCGCTGCCGCACCAGTGCCGGTTGCGCCGCCAGCGGCCCAGTCGGCCGCCGCCACCGTTGCCCCGGCAGCAGGCGACAAGCGCGAAAACCGTGACGGCCGGCGGGGTGGGCGCGGCGACCGCGGAGGACGCGGTCGGGACGGCCGTGAAGGTCGCGATTCACGCGACGGCCGCAACACCCGCCCGCCGCGCGAAGCCAGCGCCGAGGGCGCCAGCACCGAAGCGCGCAGCAGCGAAGAACGCAGCCCGCGTGGCGAGCGCACTGAGCGCGGCGAACGTCGCCCTCGTGGCGACCGCAGCGCCGCCGCGCGCGCATCTGAACAGGCCCTGAGCGCTGATGGCACCACGGCCAACGCCGATGCCCTGGCCGAAACGCTGCCGCTGCCCGACCGCAGCATCCCGGCCGGCGACGACGCCGAGCGTGACGGTCGCCGCCGGCGCCGCCGCGGCGGCCGTGATCGCGGCGACTCGCGCAGCGACGAGGCGGGTACGACTCCGACCGAAAACGTCGAGGCTGTCGAGCCCCGCGACCCCGGCGCCGCGACCGAGCCAGCGCCGGTTGCCGACGACGGCGCAGGCGGTGAACGCGACGGCCAGCGCCGACGTGGTCGCGGCCGGGAGCGCGGCCGGCGCGAACCGCGCGAAGCAGATGGCGCGCCGGCCGTGGCCGAAGGCGAAGCCGGCAGCATCGTTGCCGACGCTGCCGTCGCCGATGCGGCACCAACCCCGGCACCGGTCTACAGCCCGGTTGCAGCGCCAGTGGCGCCTGCGCCGTCCGTCAGCGCAGTCGTTGCCTCGGCTGCGGCCCGGCCAGCAGCGCCGATGGTGGTCGAGCGCTACGAACTGCCGCTCGACGAGCTGCGCGGTCTGGCCTCGGGTGCCGGCCTGGAATGGGTCAACAGCGACGCCGACAAAGTCCTCGCCGTGCAGGCTGCGATGGCGGCCGAGCCGGCGCCGGCGCGCATGCCACGGTTGCCGCGCCCGCCGGTGGTCGTCGATGAAGGCCCGCTGGTGCTGGTCGAGACGCGCAAGGACCTGTCGCAGCTGAAGCTGCCCTTCGAGACCGAAGGCACGCGCGCCTGAAGCCGGTGCGTTTGCCCGCGGCAGGCGCCCGGCCGGCCGCGGGCCTCGGTCTGGTTGATCAGGGGAGTCGTTCGAGCGCGCGCTGGTAGACCGGGTCGTGCATCAGATCGTCCCAGGTCAGCGCTGCGCTGGTGGGCAGCAGCGCCAGCCGGCGCGCTTGGCTGTCCGGGTCGGGCTGCCACAGGCCGCGCACAGCCGCCTCGTCCAGTCCGTCGAGCAGCGCGTCGACACCCGTCCCGCCATCGATCGACTGGTTGCACAGCAGCACCAGGTCACAGCCGGCGTGCAGCGCCGTGGCGGCGGCCTCGGCCCAGCTGATCTCCCGGCCGTGCAGCAATCGGGCCCCAGCCATGCTGAGGTCGTCGCTGAACACGGCGCCCGTGAAGCCGAGCTGCCCGCGCAGAATCTCCTTCAACCAGCGCGCGGAGAATCCTGCCGGCCGGTCGTCGACCTTGGGGTAGACCACATGAGCCGGCATCACCGCAGTCAGCGCAGTGCTGAGCCATTCGTAGGGCCGGGCGTCGTCACCGAGGATGGCCTCGAGCGAACGCCTGTCGATCGGAATTTCGAGATGGCTGTCGGCCTTGACATAGCCGTGCCCAGGGAAGTGCTTGCCACAGTTGGCCATGCCGGCGCGCAGCAGGCCGTGCATCAGGCTCTTGGCCAGCATCGTCACCACCCGTGGATCGCGCTGGAAGGCGCGGTCGCCGATCACGCTGCTGGCACCAAAGTCGAGGTCGAGCACCGGGGTGAAGCTCAGGTCGACGCCACAGGCACGCAGTTCGGCCCCCAGCACATACCCTGCCGCGGTGGCGGCATCGGTGGCGGTCAGCGCGTCGCGCAACCAGGCCTCGCCCAGCATGCGCATCGCAGGCAGGGACGTGAATCCGTCGCTGCGAAAGCGCTGCACACGCCCGCCCTCGTGATCTACGCAGATCAGCAAGTCGTCGCGGATCGACTTGACCGCGGCCGTCAGCTCGGTGAGCTGAAGCCGATCCTGCCAGTTGCGTGCGAACAGAATCAAGCCGCCGGTGAGCGGGTGCGCCAGGCGGCGGCAGTCGTCAGCGTTCAGCGTGGGTCCGGCGATGTCGAGGATCACCGCAGCGTGTTCGATCATGGGCTGTACTCCCGGGTTTCGATGACGACGAAGGACGCGGCGTAGTCGGTCTCATCGGTCACGCTAACGTGGGCCTGCAGGCGGCGCATGTCGAACCACTCGGCCAGCGCGCCGTTCAGGCGCACGAAGGGCTTACCGCCGGACTCGTTGAGGATCTCGCAGGCGCTCCAGGTCATGGGCATGCGGATGCCCAGGCCGATCGCCTTGGAGAAGGCCTCTTTGGCCGAGAAGCGGGTGGCGAGGTAGGCTACGCCTCGTGCCTCGGCGCGGGCGCGACGGGCGCGGAAGACGGCCAGTTCGCCCTCGCCGAGCACGCGTTGGGCAAAGCGCTCGCCTCGCCGTTCGAGCGTGGCCCGGATGCGCCGCACGTCGCAGATGTCGGTGCCGATGCCGTAGATCACCGCGCGCCGGAGTTGCCCGCTCGGATGCAGCGCAGGTAGTCGCGCACGGTCTCGGTCAGGCCCAGTTCGAGCGCATCGGCGATCAAGGCGTGGCCGATCGAGACCTCGAGCACAGCGGGCACGGCGCGCAGGAAGTCGGCCAGGTTGTCGCGGTTGAGGTCGTGGCCGGCATTGACGCCCAGACCCGCGGCCTGCGCGGCGCGCGCTGCAGCGGCAAACCGAGCGAGCTGCTGCGCCTGCCCAGCCTTGCCGTGCGCCGCGGCATAGGGCTCGGTGTAAAGCTCGACCCGATCGGCCGCCACGGCGCGCGCCAGCGGCATCGACTCGGGCAGCGCGTCCATGAACAGGCTCACGCGCACGCCCAGGGCCTGGGCTTCGGCGATCAACGGACGCAGCCGTTCACTGTCAACGGCCAGATCCCAGCCATGGTCGGACGTGAACTGGCCTTCGCTGTCGGGCACGAAGGTCACCTGCTGCGGGCGCAGCTCGCGCACGAAGCCCATCAGGTTGTGGAACGGGTTGCCTTCGATGTTGTAGTCGGCCTGCGGCCAGTCCTTCATCAGCGCGGCCAGCTCGTGTACATCGTGGGCCCGGATGTGGCGCTCGTCGGGACGCGGGTGCACCGTGATGCCGTTGGCGCCGGCCTGCAGCGCCAGCGTGGACGCGCGCAGCACGCTCGGGATGCCCAGCAGGTACCGCGTGTTGCGCAGCACAGCCACCTTGTTGACGTTGACCGACAACGCGGTCAGGGCGCCGCGGCGATGGGCGTCGGTGTGGGCCTCGTCAGCCACCAGGGGATTCATGGGCGGGAGTCTCGCGGTCGATGAGCTTGCGCACGTCGGCCATCACCTGGCGGGTGCGCAGCATGGGGGAGCCGAGATGATAGTGAAGCACCTGGCGTAGCGGCCCGCGCAGCGCTGCCAGCACCGGCGCGGTGGCGCTGCGCAAGGCCGCTGCGTTGCCACTCGCCAGTGCGGCCTCGATCCGCTCGAGCGCGTGGCCCGGCAGCGCGGCAGCGTCGCTGATGGCCGCGACGACGCCCGACTCCGGGTGCAGCGAGTAGCGGCCTTCGGGCTCGAGCGCACGCACCGTGAGCGTGACGGAGTCGAGCTCGGGCAGAACGCCCAGTTCACGCAGCAGCGCGAGCTCGAAGCTGCGTAGCGTGAGCTGCACGCCACTGTCGTCGGCGCCCTGCAGCGAAGCCACGGCTTGGGCATAGGCGTCGAACAGCACCGCATGGGTGTCCTGCCGCGCCAGCAGCTTGAGCAGCAGTTCGTTGAGGTAGAAGCCGGCGAACAGCGCCGCACCGGCCGGCATCGGCGGGCCTTCGGCGCGTTCGGCGCTGCGCAGCAGGTGGACCTCGGCCGAGTCGTCGGCCGGCGCGCGGCCGAGTTGCACCCACAGGCGCTGGAACGGGAGCAGGACCGGCCGCAGCTGTGAGTACGGCCGCTTGGCACCCTTGGCTGCCACGACGACACGACCGCGCTCGCGTGTGAAGAGCTCGACGATCAGGCTGCTCTCGCTCCAGTCCCAGCTGTGCAGCACGAAGGCGGCCAGCGGGGCAGCGGCCTTGCGCGTGGTCATTGCGCCTTGACGGGCTTCACTCGTAGCCGTAGCTGCGCAGGTGCGCCTCGTCGTCGGCCCAGCCCGAGCGAACCTTGACCCACAGCTCGAGGAAGACCTTGGCGTCGAGCAGCTTCTCGAGCTCTTGTCGCGCCTCGCTGCCGATGCGCTTGAGGCGTTCACCGCCGTCACCGATCACCATGCCCTTGTGGGCGTCGCGCTCGACAATGATGCTGGCGCTGATGCGACGCAGCCTGCCTGCTTCCTCGTACTTGTCGATCACGACCGTGCAAGCGTAGGGCAGCTCGTCACCGGTCAAGCGGAACAGCTTCTCGCGCACGATCTCGCTGGCCAGGAAACGGTCGCTGCGGTCGGTCAGCGCCTCTTCGTCGTAGAGCCAGGGTTGCTCGGGCAGATGCGGCTCGACGATGCCGAACAGGCGCTGCACGTCGGCCTCGCGGTTGGCACACATCGGCACGTACTCGGCGAAGGCGTGGCGCTCCTGCATGCCCTTGAGCCAGGGCAGGATGTCGGTGCGACGCTTGACGGTGTCGAGCTTGTTGGCGATCAGCAGCGCCGGCTTGTCAGCCGCAAGCAGGGCCAGCACCTTGGCGTCGTCGAGTCCGAAACGGCCGGCCTCGACGACGAACAGCACCACATCGACGTCACCCAGCGATGCCAGCACGGTCTTGTTCAGGTTGCGGTTGAGCGCAGTGCCGTGCGTGGTCTGAAAGCCAGGGGTGTCGACGAAGACGAACTGGGTGGCGCCCAGCGTGCGCACGCCGGTGATGCGATGGCGCGTGGTCTGTGCCTTACGCGAGGTGATGCTGATCTTTTGCCCGACCAGGGCGTTGAGCAGCGTCGACTTGCCGACGTTGGGCCGACCGACGATGGCGATCAGGCCGCAGCGTTGCAGCGCCGCCGGCTCGATGGAGGCGGCCGGATCCGGGCAGCTTTCGGTGGTCATGAGCGCAGCGGGCCGCCCGGGCGGTCGCTGGCCTTGAGGGCATCGAGCATGCGGCGCGCGGCTTTCTGTTCGGCCACACGGCGCGACCGGCCTTCGCCGCTCTCGGCCAGGCCGAGCGCGACCACGGCGCATTCGACATCGAAGGTCTGTGCATGGGCCTGGCCACGGGTGGCGGTGATGCGGTATGCCGGCACGGCGATACGCCGCGCCTGCAGCCATTCCTGCAGCTCGGTCTTGGCGTCCTTGGTCCAGCTTTCGACTTCGGTACCACCGATCACGTCGCCCAGCAGACCACGCACCACCTGCAGGGCCGGCTCGAAGCCGCCATCGAGGTAAACCGCACCGATCAGCGCCTCGACCGCATCGGCCAGGATCGACGGCCGCTGCGCGCCACCGCCACGCAACTCACCGTCCGACAGGCGCAGCACGTCGGGCAGCGTCAGCTGCAGCGCCAGCCGGTGCAGGCTGTCCTCGCGCACGAGATGGGCCCGGATGCGCGTCAGGTCACCCTCGTCGGATCCCGAGAAGTGCTCGTACAAGAGGCTCGACACGGCAAGGCTGAGCACCGCGTCGCCGAGGAATTCGAGTCGCTCGTTGTGCTCGACACTGCCGCTACGGTGGGTGAGCGCCCGCGTGAGCAGGTCGTGCTGGCCGAACTGGTGGCCCAGCCGCTGCTGCAAGGCTTCGAGACGCGGATCCATGAACATGTGGACGAGCGCGCTACTTCGAGCTCGACCGCCCTTCGTACTTGATCACCAGGTAGACCGCGCCGTATAGCGGGATCTCCTTGCTGTAGGCGAAGGCGATCACGATCTTTTCGTTTTCCTTGGTGACCTCGAGGTCCTTGCCCGAGATCGAGCTGATCGAATACTCGATGTCCTTCTGGCGCTCGAAGGCGGCACGAACCTCGGCCACGGTGTTGGGAGAGGAGGCCGCCACCTTATCGATCGTGCGCTTGATCGTCAGGTACTCGTTGACGGTGGGGAACACACGCAGCGCCACGTAGGCCACGGCACCCACCATGATGGCCCAGAACATGAGCCCGAACAGTGTGAGGCCCCGCTGTCGGCGCGGCAGCGGACGCAAGGCATGGGACCTGGCAATGGACCTCATCTCGGTCTAGTCTCCTGTGCTGCTGACGGCATGGCCGTTCAGTGGAACGGGCCGATCCGCCCGACGTTGCCAAAATTCATCCACACGAAGAACGCGCGGCCAACGATATTCTCGTCGGGCACGAAGCCCCAGAACCGCGAATCCTGCGAATTGTCGCGGTTGTCACCCATCATGAAGTAGTGACCCGGCGGCACCTTGCAGCTCACGCCCTCGGCCGTATAGCGGCAGTTCTCGCTGTGGGGGAAGGACTTCGGATCCGGCCCGTAGTAAGCCTGTCGTTTCGGGTCGACCAGCACGTTGTGCTCGACCGGACCCAACTTTTCGCTGAACTGCGGGCTGTAGCGCAGGCTGTCCTCGTCATAGAAGTCGCCCTTGGCAACGGTGGCGAGCTTCTGGCCGTTGATAGACAGGGTCTGGTTCGAGTACGTGACCACGTCGCCCGGGATGCCAACCACGCGCTTGATGTAGTCCTGGCGCGGGTCCACGGGGTAGCGGAAGACCATCACGTCGCCGCGCTGCGGGTCGTTGTTGGCGATGATCTTCTTGTTGATCACCGGCAGTCGCACGCCGTAGTGGAACTTGTTTACCAGGATGAGGTCGCCCACCATCAGGGTCGGGATCATCGAGCCCGACGGGATCTTGAACGGCTCGAACAGGAACGAACGCAGGAGGAACACGATCAGGATCACCGGGAACAGCCCGGCGGTCCAGTCGAGCCACCAGGGTTGCAGCAGCAGTCTCGCCTTGGCCTCCTGCACGTTGCCGTCGACCTTGTCGATACCCATCCTGGCCAGGCCGGCGCGGCGTTCGGTGTCCTGTCGGTCGAGCGTGACCGCTGCTGCTTCACGCGCGGGCTTGAAGCGCAAACGCTCAGCCAGCCAGTACACCAGCGTGACCAGGGTCAGGATGAACAGCAGCAGCGAGAAGTTGCCGGTCCAGTGGCCGAGAAACCAGCCGCCAAGATAGACGATCAGCGCCCCATACAGCGCAGCGGTGAGTGAACTCATGCAGTCCCGAGGAGAGCCTGGTGGGTTAATCGTCGACCTGCAGGATGGCGAGGAAGGCCTCCTGTGGTACCTCGACGGAGCCGATCTGCTTCATGCGCTTCTTGCCGGCCTTCTGTTTTTCGAGCAGCTTCTTCTTTCGCGTGATGTCGCCACCGTAGCATTTTGCCAGCACGTTTTTGCGCAAGGCCTTGATGTTCTCGCGCGCGATGATGTTGGCACCAATGGCGGCCTGGATCGCCACGTCGTACATCTGGCGCGGGATCTGCTCGCGCATCTTGGCCGCCACGGCGCGTCCTCGGTGCTGGCTCTGCGCACGGTGCACGATCATCGCCAACGGGTCGACGCGGTCACCGTTGATCAGGATGTCGACCTTGACGACGTCGGCCGAGCGGTACTCCTTGAACTCGTAGTCCATCGACGCGTAACCGCGCGAGACGGATTTCAGCTTGTCGAAGAAGTCCAGCACGATCTCGGCCAGCGGCAGTTCGTAGGTCAGCATGACCTGCTTGCCGTGGTAGGCCATATTCATCTGCACGCCTCGCTTGACGTTGGCCAGCGTCATCACCGGGCCCACCGAGTCCTGTGGCATGTACAGGTGCACGGTGACGATGGGCTCGCGGATCTCGCGGATGCGCCCCAGATCGGGCATCCTGCTGGGGTTCTCGACCTGCAACACCTCACCGTCGTTGAGCTCCACCTGGTAGACCACGCTGGGGGCGGTGGTCACCAGGTCCTGATCGAACTCGCGTTCCAGCCGTTCCTGCACGATCTCCATGTGCAGCAGGCCGAGAAAGCCGCAGCGAAAACCAAAGCCCAGCGCCTGGCTGACTTCGGGCTCGTAGCGCAGCGAACTGTCGTTGAGCT